>NZ_PQHY01000009.1:0-156609 GCF_003385175.1 Amycolatopsis ruanii | reverse complement strand
CCCCACCATCACCCCCGCGGTGCCCGCCTGGCCCGAAGGGGTGAACCCGCCCCCGCACCACCGATTAGGCTCATCCCGTGATCGAACCGCGCACCGAGACGGCCGAGCCCAGCCTGTTGCGGCAGGCGTGGACCGTGCCGAACCTGCTGTCCCTGCTGCGGCTGGCGGGCGTCCCGGTGTTCCTGTGGCTCCTGCTCGGCCCGAAGGCCGACGGCTGGGCCCTCGCGCTGCTGGTGTTCAGCGGCCTGTCCGACTGGCTGGACGGCAAGCTCGCGCGCTGGCTGGACCAGACGAGCCGCCTCGGGCAGTTGCTCGATCCGGCCGCCGACCGGCTCTACATCGTCGCCACGCTGGTCGCCTTCCTGGTCCGCGGCATCGTGCCCTGGTGGCTCGTCGCGGTGCTCGTCGGGCGCGAGCTGCTCGTCGGTGTGGCCCTGCTGGTCCTGCGCCGCCACGACTACGCCCCGCCCGAGGTCACCTACATCGGCAAGGCCGCGACCTTCGTGCTGATGTACGCCTTCCCGTTCCTGCTGCTCACGCAGGGCGCTTCGACCGCGGCCGCGATCGCCCGGCCCATCGCCTACTCCTTTACCGCGTGGGGCACCGTGCTGTACGTGTGGTCCGGCGTGCTGTACCTGCTGCAGACCTTCTGGGCGGTCCGGCGTGCCAGGGCGGGCGCGCGGATGTAAGACTGCGCGCGAGCATCGCGACGCCTCGCGCGAGCCGGGGCAGGAAAGGGGACGTGGAGTGTCCGCGCCAGAAGAGTTGCGCTACACGGAGGAGCACGAGTGGGTGGCCACCCGTGCCGACGACGTGGTCCGCGTGGGGATCACCGAGTACGCGCAGGACCAGCTGGGTGACGTGGTGTTCGTCGACCTGCCCGAGGCCGGCAAGTCGGTCACCGCGGGCGAGCCGTTCGGCGAGGTCGAGTCGACCAAGAGCGTGTCCGAGCTGTTCGCCCCGGTCGACGGCGAGGTCGTCGCCGTCAACGACGCGGTCGCCGACTCGCCCGAGCTGATCAACAGCGACCCCTACGGCGAGGGCTGGCTCGTCGAGATCAAGGTGAGCGACGCCGACGCCGTGGCGGGACTGCTCGACGCCGACGCCTACAACCGGCTGACCGCAGGCTAGGACCGCGTTTTGGGGGGAGCCGCGGGGGCCGAATCGATCAGGCACGGTACGTTGGCAGCCACAGGTTTTCAGCCAGCGACACATCAGTGGTGAGGAGAGCTCAGGTGAGCACCAACGACGGGCCCGGCGTTCCCCCGGAGCAGTCTCCGGAGCGGACCTCGGTCTTCCGGGCCGACTTCCTGGCGGACGTGGAGGGTCAGGAGGCGCCGACGCCGGAGCCTTCGGTCGCCGGTGTCGACGCGCTGCCGGCCGGTACGGCGTTGCTGGTGGTCAAGCGGGGCCCGAACGCGGGTTCGCGCTTCCTGCTCGACCGGGACACCACGAGCGCCGGGCGCCACCCGGACAGCGACATCTTCCTCGACGACGTCACGGTGTCCCGCCGCCACGCGGAGTTCCGCCGCGAGGGCGGGGAGTTCGTCGTCATCGACGTGGGCAGCCTCAACGGCACCTACGTCAACCGCGAGCCGGTCGACCAGGCGGTGCTCGCGGGCGGTGACGAGGTGCAGATCGGCAAGTTCCGCCTGGTCTTCCTGACCGGCCCGGGGCACGGGGGCCAGGGGGCGCGGTGACGGCTGCCGGGCGGCCACAGCGTGATGGACTGAGCATCGGGGCGGTACTGGCGCAGCTGCGCCCGGACTTCCCCGATGTCACCATCTCCAAGATCCGGTTCCTCGAGTCCGAGGGACTGGTCCGCCCGGGCCGGACCGCGTCCGGATACCGGCAGTTCTCCGCGGCGGACGTCGAACGGCTGCGGTTCGTGCTGGCCGCGCAGCGGGACCACTACCTGCCGCTCAAGGTCATCAAGGAACAGCTCGACGCGGCCGACCGCGGCCTGACCGACGGCCAGCCCCTCGGGAAACTGCCCCGCAAGCTGGTCCCGCTCCCGGCGACCCCGGGCGCGGGGGACGGCCTGCCCCGGCCCGACGACTTCGCGCCGGGCCGCGACGTCCGCCTGACCCGGGAGGACCTGCTCGCCGAGGCCGGCGTCGACGGCGGCCTGCTCGCCGAGCTGGAGCAGTACGGGCTGATCCGCCCCGGCGCCGCCGGGTTCTACGACCCGGACGCGGTGCTGGTGGCCCGCACGGTCCGCGCCATGACCGAGTTCGGCATCGAACCGCGGCATCTGCGCGCCTTCCGCTCGTCGGCCGACCGCGAGGTCGGGCTGCTCGAGCAGATCGTGCGGCCGGTGGCCCGGCACCGGGACGCGGACGCCAAGGCGCGCGCGGACGAACTGGCGCGCCAGCTCGCCGCGCTGTCCGTGACCTTGCACACGCTGCTGGTCAAAGCGGGCATCCGGGACGTGACGGACAGATGAGCGCGACCGGCCGGTCTGGATCTCCGCTGGTCGCGGCTCGCGACGGTAATGACATGGTTTCGGGGCTCCGCAGCGGGCCGCCGATGCCGTACCGTTGGTGATGGATTTGCCGGAACGGTCCATGCGACTGCCACACGGTTCCCGAAAGCGAGCACGGCGTCGGGATGGCGGGTAGCGTCGGAGATGTCGATGCGGGGCCCTCGGACCAGCGCTGCGGCCCGCGCACACGAGAGGGAGGCGAAGCCCGATGAGCGAAATGCGCGTCGTCGGCGTGCGGGTGGAGTTGCCCGCGAACCAGCCGATCTTGTTGCTGCGGGAGGCGCAGGGTGAGCGGTACCTCCCGATCTGGATCGGGTCCGTGGAAGCCACCGCGATCGCGCTCGAGCAGCAGGGCGTCCGCCCCGCCCGCCCGCTGACCCACGACCTCCTCAAGGAGGTCATCGGCGCGCTGGGCCGCGAGCTCGAGCAGGTCGTGATCACCGACCTGCGCGAAGGCACGTTCTTCGCCGAACTGGTCTTCGACGGCAACGTCCGGGTGTCCGCGCGGCCGAGCGACTCGGTGGCGCTGGCCCTGCGCGTCGGGGTGCCGATCCACGCGGTGGACGCGGTGCTCGACGAGGCCGGGCTCATCATCCCGGACGAGCAGGAGGACGAAGTCGAGAAGTTCCGCGAATTTCTCGAATCCGTCTCGCCGGAGGACTTCCGCGGCGCGGACACCTGACCGCCCGCCCTCCGGCGGCGCCGAAGGGGTCTTCCCGGCTCGAGCACCGGCCGGGAGGGCCCCTTCGGCGCGTTCCGGGGCCGCGCACGGTGCCGGCGGCGGAAAATTACCCGTCCGGGTAACCGTGGTCGGGGCGTCTTGACCGGTCAACTCTCGAGACACCGTCGAGGCGGGCCGCGCGTCGCGTTGACCAGGGGCGCGCCCACGCATACCGTCGATGGCGGTAAATCGCTTCGGTGTGATTCGGCCGCGGCGCGGTCACTGGGGCACAGTGCGGTCACGAGCGCGGGGCGGTTTACCACTGCCGCGGGTCCTGTCCAGGGCCCCGGGTGCTTGTTTCGACCGGCCGCACCGGCCGGGCGAGGGGAGGCATGCGTGGTCGACGAAAGGCCGGTTCAGGTCGTGCCCGGGGAGCAGGGTGAGCTCTTCCCGGACTCGTCCCTGCCTGACGAGCTGGTCGGATACCGGGGTCCCGCGGCCTGTCAGATCGCCGGCATCACCTACCGGCAGCTGGACTACTGGGCGCGCACCGGGCTGGTCGCGCCGAGCATCCGCACCGCCCACGGTTCGGGCTCGCAGCGGCTGTACTCGTTCAAGGACATCCTCGCCCTCAAGATCGTCAAGCGTTTACTCGACACGGGCGTCTCGCTGCAGAACATCCGCGTGGCCGTCGAGCACCTGCGCAAACGCGGTGCGCGTGACCTGGCGAAGGTCACGCTGGTCTCCGACGGCACCACGGTCTACGAGTGCACCTCGCCGGAGGAGATCGTGGATCTGCTCCAGGGCGGCCAGGGCGTGTTCGGGATCGCGGTGAAGGTGCCGATGCAGGAGATCAGCGGCACGATCCACGACTTCCCGGCCGAGCGCGCCGACGGTGGCGAGGTCGAATCGGTCGTACCCGACGAACTCACCCAGCGCCGCAACGCTCGCCGGACCGGGTGATCGTCCGGCCGAACCGGGGAGTAGGGTACTGATCGCGGTCGCCGAAGCCGCGCGGGAGAGACCGGGCCACCACCAGCGCGCCCGGCGCCGAAGGAGCAAATCCTCCCCGGAACCTCTCAGGCACCCTGGACCGCGCGGACGAGACGCCTCTGGAAAGCGGGCCGACGGGCACAACTCCGTCCGGCCCCGCCGAAGGTGCAAACCCGGCTCAACTCTCGGGTGAACCTCTCAGGCGCCCTGACGGGGCACGACAGAGTGGGGAGGGCCCGGAACTGGGGGTTCCGGGCCGGCCGGCGGCTTGCGCGTCAGCTGGGCACCTTGTCCAGGAATCCCAGCACCTGGCTGATGCGGCCGTTGTCGATCACCACCACGTCGAAGCCGATGACGAGCGGCTCCGCGGCACCGGGCGCGCCCAGGTGCCAGGTGAACCGCGCCTGGTCGTGGTGGCCGTCTACGGCGCCGCCGAGGCTGAAGGTCAGCCCGGCGAACTGCGCCTGCGCTCCGGCGACGAACCCGTCGATCCCGTCCGTGCCGCGCACCGCGCCCAGCGGGTCGGTGTAGGTGGCGTCCGGGGTGAACAGGTCCTCCACCAGCGCCCGGCGCTTGTCGGCGTCGGTCTCGTTCCACACGTCGATGTAGCGGTGGGCGAGGGTGGTGTAGTCGGACATTCGATCCTCCTGATGTGGTCGGTGTGACCTGATCACGATCTCCCGGAACGCGCGGCGCGTCGATTACGCCGGAGGTAATGGCGGCCGTGCCCCCGAACCCCGTAACTTCGCACGGGTGACGACCATGCAGCGCCCCGTGGGCGAGCAGTTGCGGAACTGGCGGGAACGCCGACGGCTGAGCCAGCTCGACCTCGCCCTGTCCGCCGAGATCTCCACGCGCCACCTGAGTTTCCTGGAAAACGGCCGGTCCCAGCCCAGCCGCGACATGGTGCTGCGCCTGGGGGAGCGGCTGGAGGTGCCGCTGCGGGAACGCAACCGGCTGCTGCTGGCCGCCGGCTACGCCCCGGTGTTCCCGGAGACCCCGCTGCCCGACGTGGGCGCGGCGCTCGACGCCGTCCGGCACCTGCTCGCCGGGCACGAGCCGTACCCGGCGGTGGTCGTGGACCGCAACTGGGACCTCGTCGAGAGCAACAGCGGCATCGCGTTGCTGACCGATCTCGCCGACCCGGCCCTGCTGGAGCCGCCGGCCAACGTCCTGCGGATCGCGCTGCACCCCCGTGGCCTGGCGCCGCACGTGATCAACCTGGGGCAGTGGCGGGCCGAGCTGCTGGGACGGCTGCGGCGCCAGGTGGAGATCACCGGGGACCCCGATCTGGCCGGCCTGCTGACCGAGGTGAGCGGGTACCCGTGCGACGATCCGGTGGACGAGGCGCCGGCCGGGTCGGTGTTCGTGCCGGTGCGGCTGCGCCGCGGGGACGCCGAGCTGACCCTGCTGTCGGTGGTCGCGACCTTCGGCACCGCGCTGGACGTCACGCTGGCCGAGCTGGTGATCGAGTCGTTCTACCCGGCGGACGCGGCCACCCGCGAGGTGCTCACCCGGTCAGCGTGACCACCGGCGCCCCGCACCGGCCCGGGCCGGTGCGGGGCGCCGGATCTGCCCGGTGCGGTGGTGGCCCGGAGGGCGGAGCCGGTCCGGGTCCTCAGGCGCCGGGGGTGAGCACCCGGGCGAAGTCGGCCTTCTGCGCGGGTTCCTGCAGGTAGTTGCGGAACACCTGGGAGGCGCGCTGCTGGACCTCGTCCACGGCGTCGGCGGTGAGCACCGCGCACGGGTAGTCGGCGGTGGGGGTGGTCGCCAGCGGTTCGGCCGGGGAGGTCAGCAGGGCGGGCCGGGCGGCGCTCAGCTGGGTGATCGTCGCCGTGGTTTCCGGGATCCACACGGCGGGCTGGCCGCCGATCGAGTCGAGGTTGCCGCGGCCGGTCAGGGCGAGCAGGACGCGCTGGTCGTCGATGGCCTGCACCCGGACGTGGACGCAGTGCGCGCGCACGACGGTCCTCGCCTGGTTCCACCGCTCGGCGGCGGCGGTCACCGCGGGCGCCACGGACGGGGCGGCGACCACGCTGAGGGTGGAGTCGCCCTCGGCGCAGGCGCTGGCCTGGGCCTCGGCGCGGCTGTTGAGGATGCTGTCGGCCCAGCCCCAGCCGAGGAGCCCCAGGACGAGCAGCACGACGAAGCTCGCGGCGACGATCGGCCACTTCGCGATGCCGCGCTTGGTCTCGCCGAGCACGCGGTGCGAGCCGGTCGCCTCCCCGGGCGGCGCGACGCGGTGCGAGCCGGTCGATTCGCCCGGCGAGGCCCGCCGGCGGCCGAGCTGGGGACGCCCATCCACCGCGAGGACCTGCCGGGTGCCGGCGCTCCGGCCCGCGCGGCCACGCCGCGAGCCCGACGCCTCACCCACCGCACGCTGGCTGCCAGTGAACTCAGCGGCGCCCGCGCGGCGGCTGCCGGTGGTTTCGGAGACGCCCACGGCGGCGCGGCGGCTGCCGGTGGTGTCGGCCGTGATCGCCCGGCGGCTGCCGGTGGTTTCGCCGGGCGCGGTGCGGTAGCCGGAGTCGAGGGCGCGGCGGCTGCCTGTCGCCTCACTGGGGGTGGTGCGGTAGCCGGAAGCCTCACCCGCTGCGCGGAAACCCGGCCGATAGCCGCTCCCGTCGACGGCGCCCGGAGTGCGGCGGCCCGTCGTCTCACCAGGAGCGTCCGGCACGCGCCGGTACCCGCTCGCCGGGCCGGGATCCACTGGGAAGGCCCCCACGACCTCGCCCGGCCGCGGCGCCGCGGTCCGAGTCTCAGGACGGCCGTGAGCGGGGTCGTCGCCCCTGCTGTGTCGCCCCATACGTGCTCTTCCTCAACTCTCCGTGTGCTCCGACAAACGATGTTCACCCTAACAGGGGTTCGCCGTTAGCGAAACGTGATGAACCCAAGAAAATCGCAGGACTGAGCGTTACCGCTCTGCTGCGAGCAGCGTCCGGCAGTGCTCGATCAGCCGAGTGCGCAGCGGGTCCGCCCGGGCCGCGAACGCCGCCTGGGCACGCGCGTACTCCGCGCGCCCCCGGGCGGTCTCGATCCGCACGGGGGAGTAGCCGAGCCCGGACAAATCGTACGGGCTGGCCCGCATGTCCAGCTCCCGGATCTCCACCGCCAGCTCGAAGCAGTCCGCGACCAGCTCGGACGGCACGAACGGGTCGAGCTTGAACGCCGCCCGGTACAGGTCCATGTTGGCGTGCAGGCACCCCGGCTGCTCCAGCTCCACCTGCCGCTCCCGCGACGGCTCCAGCGCGTTGCGCGGCCGCGCCGGCGGGGTGAAGAACCGGAACGCGTCGTAGTGTCCACAACGGAGCTCCAGCGACTCCACCACGGTGTCGGTGCCCGCCGGCCCGAGCCGCAGCGGCAGCTGGTTGTGCCGCACCTGCCCGGGCGGCTGCCGGTACACCATCGCCCACTCGTGCAACCCGAAACAGCTCAGCCGCGGCGCGCGGGACGCGGTGGCCTCCAGCAGCACGAGCAGCGCCCGCACCGTCGCCACCCGCTTGGCCGACAACTCGCCGACCACCACGCCCCCCTCGGCCTCCCGGAAACCCGGCCGCTCCAGGAACTCGCGGGCGCCCGCGAGCACCACACCCGGCCCCGGGCTCCACCGCTCCAGGTGCGCGGGGCGGTGCGGGTAGTACTGGAACAGGAAGTCGTGCACCGGGTGCTTCTCGCCCCGCGACCGGCGCTCCTGGTAGGGCACGGTCCAGCGGCGGACCCGCGCGACGTGCTCGCGTTCCCGGGCCCGCCACTCGTCCTCGGTCAGCACCCGCATCACGCCGTCACGTGCGTCCCGTCGCGCACCGTGCCCACGTACTCCTCGACCAGGTCCTCCAGCGCGACGACACCGATGATCGTGCCGTCGGCGTCCCGCGCGCGGGCCAGGTGGCTGCCCTCGCGCCGCATCGCGGACAGCGCCTCGTCCAGGCGGGCGTGCACCGGCAGATCGGTCAGCGGCCGCGTCCTGTCCGCCGGGACCGTGCTCCCCGCGGGCTCGCCGATCTGGTCGAGCACGTCCTTGACGTGCAGGTACCCGATCAGCTCACCGCCGGCCGACCGCAGCGGGTAGCGCGAGAAGCCGGTCGAGGACACCGCCGCCTCCACCTCGCCCACCGTCGGCGCGCTCGGCAGGGTGGTCAGCTCCGCGGTGGGCACCAAGACGTCGGCCACGGTCTTCTCCACCGACGACAGCGTCTGGCTCAGCCGCTCGTGCTCGGACTGCTCCAGCAGGCCCTCCCGGCGCGACTCGGACAGCAGCTCGGCCAGCTCGTCGGAGGTGTAGGCGGTCTCCAGCTCGTCCTTGGGCTCGACGCGGACCACCCGCAGCAGCGCGTTGGCCATGGCGTTGAGCAGCCAGACGAACGGGTTGGTGAGCTTGACCCAGCCCACGTGGATCGGCACCAGCCACAGCGCCAGCCGCTCCGGTTCGGCGATCGCGAGGTTCTTCGGCACCATCTCGCCGATCAGCACGTGCAGGACCGTGATGAAGGCCAGCGCGATCGCGAACGACACCGCGTGCAGCACCACGTCCGGCAGGCCGATCAGCTCGAACAGCCCCTCGAGCTGGTGTGCCACCGCCGGTTCGCCGAGGCGGCCCAGCAGCAGGGAGCAGATCGTGATGCCCAGCTGGGCGCCGGCGAGCATCTGCGACACGTGCCTGCTCGCGTTGATCACGATCCGGGCCCGGGTCTTGCCCTGCTCGAGCAGGGCCTCCAGGCGGTCGCGGCGCGAGGAGATCAGGGTGAACTCCGCGCCCACGAAGAACGCGTTGAGCAGCAGCAGGACGACGATCAGGAAGATGGCGAGCCCGTCGTTCACCGCGCCACCTCCGGCCGCGCCCCGGCCAGCGGCCGCAGGCTCACCTCGGCGATCCGCAGCCGGTCCATCGCGGACACGGTCAGCCGCCAGCCGTCGACCTCGGTGGAGTCACCCGGCTCGGGGATGCGGCCGAGCCGCTCCAGCATCAGGCCCGCGATCGTTTCGTAGTCGCCGTCGGGCATCCGGAACCCGGTGATCTCGGTGACCTCGTCGGCGCGCAGCTGCCCGGACACCAGCCAGGTGTCGGTGCCGACGCGCTGCGAGGACGGCGCCTCGCCGGTGTCGTGCTCGTCGCGGACGTCGCCGATGATCTCCTCGACCACGTCCTCCAGCGTCACCAGGCCGGCCGTGCCGCCGTACTCGTCGACGACCATGGCCAGCTGGAAGCGCGAGTCCCGCAGGCGGGACAGCAGCGCGTCACCCGGCAGCGACTCCGGCACGGTGGGCACCGGGCGCATCACCGAGCCGATCCGCACGGTGCCGCGCTCGGCGGCGGGCACCGCGAAGGCCTGCTTCACGTGCACCGCGCCCTGCACGTCGTCCAGGTCCTCGGTGTAGACCGGGAACCGCGAGAACCCGGTGCGCCGGGACAGCTCGACGAGGTCGTTGATCGTCTCGCCGACGGTCAGCGACTGGACCTGCACGCGCGGGGTCATCAGCTCCTCGGCGGTGCGGTCGCCGAAGCGCAGCGACTTGTCCAGCAGCTGCGCGGTCGAGGTGTCGAGCGTGCCGCTTTCCGCGCTGGTGCGCACGATCGAGCCGAGCTCCTGCGGCGAGCGCGCCGAGCGCAGCTCCTCCTGCGGCTCGATGCCGAACTTGCGCACGACCCAGTTGGCGCTGTTGTTCATCAGCGTGATCAGCCAGCGGAACAGCGCCGAGAACCGGGAGTGGTAGCCCATCACGGCCCGCGCGGTCTCCAGCGGCTTGGCCACGGCGAGGTTCTTCGGCGCCATCTCGCCCAGCACCATCGACAGGATCGTCGCCAGCAGCAGCGCGATGACCAGGGACGTGCCCGCGGCGAGGCCGTCGGACAGCCCGGCGCCGGTGAGCAGCGGGCGGACCAGGTTGCCGATCAGGGGCTCCGCGACGTACCCGGTGACCAGGGTGGTCAGCGTGATCGCGACCTGCGCGCCGGAGAGCTGGAACGACAGCGTCGAATGCGCCTTGCGGACCGTGTGGGCCCGTTTGTCACCGACCTGGCGGACGTGCGCCTCGACGGTGCTGCGCTCGAGGGCGGTGAGGGAGAACTCGGCGGCCACCGCGAGACCGGTGCCGACGGTGAGCAACACGAAGAAAACGACTCCGAGAACGGAGAGGAGCACTTCCATCATCGGCCATCACGGTCCTGAACCGGGCCGGGGAGGTGCTCGGGAACGCCGGGTTCGCCACCCGGCTTCGTACTGTCACCAGGTGACTGCGCGTCGCGCACGAAAGAAGTCACTCCTTGGGAGTTGGCTGAAAGTGTGCCGCCATGATACCCGCCCGCGCGTGCGCACGAGTGGTATCGGCGCTGGTGAGCGTGTCAGGACTCGGCGGCGGCCCGCGCCCGGTGCCGTCGCACGCTCTCCTCGACCAGGTCGAGCACCGGCCCGAGGTCGTCGGCGGGCAGGCCCATCGCCAGGTGCGAGACCAGGCCCTCCAGGACCAGCTCCAGGTACGCGGTGAGCACGTCCACGTCCACGTCGTCGCGGAGGTTGCCGGCCTGGCGCTGCCACTGCAGGCGCTGCCGGGTCGCGGCGGTCAGCTGCTGCGAGCGCTCGGCCCAGCGGCCGCGGAACTCCGGGTCGGTGCGCAGCCGCCGGGAGACCTCCAGGCGGGTGCCCAGCCAGTCGGCGGGGTGGTCGCTGCCCTCGGCGAGCAGGTCGCGCATCACCTGCACCAGGCCCTGCTGGGCCACGACGTCGGCCATCCGGGCGGCGTCCTCCTCCGCGAGGGCGAGGAAGAGTGACTCCTTGTCACGGAAGTGGTGGAAGATCGCGCCCCGGGACAGCCCGGTCGCTTCCTCCAGCCTGCGTACCGTGGCACCCTCGTAGCCGTACCGGGCGAAACAGACACGGGAACCGTCGAGGATCTGGCGCCTGCGCGCTTCGAGGTGGTCCTGGCTCACCCGGGGCATGGCTAGATCCTGACACCGGGTGCCCGGTTTTCGCAAACCGTACGTACTTACTGCAATTCTTCCGGATCTCCCGCGCCGTGGCCTGTCCGGTCCGTTCGACGCCTGAAATTGTCGGTGCCCGCGTGTAGCTTCCGAAGACGAGTGCTCCGCAGAGATTGGACACGACATGACAACGGCTCGGCCCGTTTCTCCCGCCCCGGGCGGGGCGGTGGCGGCGAAGGTGGTTTCCGACCGCGCCGAGGGTGAGGCGTACGTGGCGTCCGTGTGCTTCAAGCACGGCCCACCGCGCCTGCTCGGCGTGGAGCTGGAGTACACCGTGCACTACGCCGGCGCCCCCCGAAGACCACTCGACCCTGATGACCTCGCCCGTGCGCTCGGCCCGCACGCCCCGCGCACCCTCAGTCCCGACAGCCCGGCCCGCCCGTTGCCGGCCGGCTCCCCGCTGACTCTCGAACCCGGCGGCCAGGTGGAGATCTCCGCCCTGCCCCAGGCCTCGCTCCGCGAGCTCGCCGCGGCGGTCACCGCCGATCTGGAACACCTCACCGGACTCCTCGCCCGCCACGGGTTCGTCCTGCGCGACGACGGCATCGACGCCCACCGCGCACCGGCCCGGCTGCTCGACACCCCCCGCTACGCCGCGATGGAACGCCGGTTCGCCCCGATGGGCCCCGGCGGGGTCACGATGATGTGCAGCACCGCCGGCCTGCAGGTCTGCGTCGACGCCGGGGAAGCCGACACGTTCCCGGCCCGCTGGGCGGCGATCCACGCGCTCGGGCCGCCGCTGCTGGCCCTGTTCGCCAACTCGCGGCGGCACGCGGGCCGCGACACCGGCGCGGCCTCGGCCCGCTGGCTCGCGGTGATGAACACCGAACCGTGCCGGACCGCGGCAGCCGCGTGCGGCCCGGACCCGGTGGACAGCTGGTCCCGCCGCGTCCTGGACACGCCGCTGCTGGTGGTGCGCCGGGGCGGGGAGCCGTGGGACGCGCCGGAGGACCTGAGCTTCGCCGGCTGGGCCACCGGCCGCGGCGCCGGGCGGGTCCTGCGGCGGCCGACGCTGGCCGACCTCGACTACCACCTGTCCACGATGTTCACCCCGGTGCGGCCCCACGGTTACCTGGAGGTCCGCTACCTCGACGCCCAGCCGCGGCACCGTTGGCTGCACCCGGTCGCCTTGCTGACCGCCCTGCTCGACCGGCCGTCCACTGTGGACCGCGTGCGCGAGGTGTGCGCGCCCGTCGAAGGGGAGTGGGAAAGGGCCGCGCGCGCCGGGATGGCCGACCCGCTGATCGCGGCGGTGGCCCGCGAGGTCGCCGACCTCGGGTGCGCCGAGCTCGGCCGCACCGATCTGACCGAGGAGACCGTCGACCGGATCAGCGAAGGCGTGCAGCGGCTCGCGCACGCCGGGGAGGGGACGAAATGACCGAGGTGTCGCCGCTGACCGAGGCGCCGAACCCGGTGCGGGACCTGCCCGCCGAGGCCCTGCGGTCCCGCGCGGCCGCGGCGCTGGAGCGGGCCCGCGCCCGCAGCACCGCGCTCACTGGCGCGGTGGACGACGACGACCTCGTCCGCCAGCACTCGAAGCTGATGTCGCCGCTGGTCTGGGACCTCGCGCACATCGGCAGCCAGGAGGAGTTGTGGCTGGTGCGGGACGTGGGCGGCCGGGAGCCGCTGCGGCCCGACATCGACGACCTCTACGACGCCTTCCAGCACCCGCGCGCCACCCGGCCGTCGTTGCCGCTGCTGGGCCCGGCGGAGGCGCGCGCGTATGTCGCCGAGGTGCGGGCCAAGGCGTTCGACGTCCTGGAGCGCGCCCCGATGACCGGCCGCCCGCTCACCGAGGCCGGGTTCGCCTTCGGCATGATCACCCAGCACGAACAGCAGCACGACGAGACCATGCTGGCCACCCACCAGCTGCGCCGGGGCGATCCGGTGCTGCACGCGCCCGAGCCGCCGCCCGCCCGGTCCGGGCCGCTGCCCGGGGAGGTCCTGGTCCCGGCCGGCCCGTTCGTGATGGGCACCTCGCTCGAGCCGTGGGCGCTGGACAACGAGCGCCCCGCGCACGAGGTCCACGTGGACGCGTTCTACCTGGACACGGTGCCGGTGACCAACGGCGCGTACGTGGAGTTCCTCGAGGCGGGCGGCTACGAGCAGCGCGAGTGGTGGAGCGCGGCGGGCTGGGAGTACCGCACCGCGCACGACATCACCGCGCCGCGGTTCTGGCGGCGCGAACCGGACGGCTGGTGGCGCGTCCGGTTCGGGGTGCACGAACCGGTGCCGGCCGGTCAGCCGGTGGTGCACGTGTCGTTCCACGAGGCCGAGGCGTACGCGAAGTGGGCCGGCAAGCGGTTGCCGACCGAGGCGGAGTGGGAGAAGGCCGCCCGGTTCGACCCGGCGACCGGGGAGTCCCGGCGGTACCCGTGGGGCAACGACGATCCCACGCCCGAGCACGCGAACCTGGGCCAGCGGCACCTGTCCCCGGCCCCAGCGGGCGCCTACCCGAAGGGTGCCTCGGCGTTCGGCGTGCACCAGCTGATCGGCGACGTGTGGGAGTGGACGAGCACCGACTTCGCCGGCTATCCGGGCTTCCGCGCGTTCCCCTATCGGGAGTATTCGGAGGTGTTCTTCGGGCCGGAGTACAAGGTGCTGCGCGGCGGTTCGTTCGGCACCGACGCGGCGGACGCGCGCGGCCCGTTCCGCAACTGGGACTACCCGATCCGGCGGCAGATCTTCTCCGGGTTCCGGTGCGCGCGGGACGTCCCGCCGGGCGAGCGGGCCTGAGATGTGCCGTCACGTGGGTTACCTGGGCCCGCCCCGCTCGCCGGTGGACGCGGTGTTCGACGCGCCGTACTCGCTGCTGCGCCAGACCTACGCGCCGCGGGACATGCGCGGCGGTGGTGTGGTGAACGCCGACGGGTTCGGGCTGGGCTGGTACGACGACGGGCCGGAGCCGGTGCGGTACCGGCGACCGGTTCCCCTGTGGAGCGACCACGACCTGCCGCGGCTGGCGCGATCGGTCCACAGTGGCGCGTTCGTCGCCGCGGTGCGCAACGGCACCACCGGCATGCCGTCCGGGGAGGGCGCGTGCGCGCCCTTCACCGGGGGCCGGTGGCTGTTCAGCCACAACGGGATGGTGCGCGGCTGGCCGGACAGCCTCGCCGTGCTCGCCGGGAAGCTGCCCGTCACCGACCTGATGACGCTGGAGGCGCCCACCGACTCGGCGGTGCTGTGGGCGCTGCTGCGCGAGCGGCTCGCGGCGGGGGAGGACCCCGCCGGGGCGGTCGCCGACCTGATCGCGCAGGTCGAGCGGGCCGCGCCGGGGTCGCGGCTGAACTTCCTGCTCACCGACGGCACCGTGCTGGTCGGCACGGCCTGGACCCACGCCCTGTCGGTGCGGGTCGAGGGCGAGGCCGTCCTGTTCGCGTCCGAACCGCTCGACGACGCGCCCGGCTGGTCGGAGGTGCCGGACCGGCACCTGGTCCGCGCCGAGCACGGCGCCGTCGAAGTCATCCCCCTCAACGCCGATCGGAGTGTTCCCTGATGACCGAGTCCGAACTGGACATTCACCGCAGCGCCACCGACATCGCCGAGGCGCTGCGCGCGGATGTGCGGGAGGGGCTGTCGGCCGAGCAGAAGTGGCTGCCGTCCAAGTGGTTCTACGACGCGACGGGAAGCCGGCTGTTCGAGGACATCACCGCGCTGCCCGAGTACTACCCGACGCGGTCCGAACGGGAGGTGCTGGCGCGGGAGGCCGGGGCGATCGCGCGGATCACCGGCGCGCACACGCTGGTCGAACTCGGTTCCGGGTCGAGCGAGAAGACCCGGCTGCTGCTGGACGGGTTGCGCGATCACGGCAGCCTGCGCACGTTCGTGCCGCTGGACGTGTCGGAGTCGGCGCTGGCCGAGGCGGTGGAGGCGATCCAGGCCGGCTACCCGGGGCTGGACGTGCGCGGGGTGGTCGGCGACTTCACCGAACACCTGGGCCTGCTGCCCGGTGAGCCGCCGCGGCTGGTGGCGTTCCTCGGTGGCACGATCGGCAACTTCCTGCCGGCCGACCGCGGCAAGTTCCTGCGCTCGGTGCGGGACGTGCTCGCCGGTGGTGAGTGGTTCCTGCTGGGCACCGACCTGGTCAAGGACGCGGAGACGCTGGTGCGCGCCTACGACGACGCGGCCGGGGTGACGGCGGAGTTCAACCGCAACGTGCTGCGGGTGGTCAACGAGGTGCTGGGCGCGGACTTCGACCCGGACTCCTTCGAGCACGTGGCCCACTGGGACGCCGGGAACGAGTGGATCGAGATGCGGCTGCGCGCCCCGGAGGCGGTGCGCGTGTCGATCCCGGGCGCGGGCATGGAGGTGTCGTTCGAGGCCGGGGAGTACATCCGGACGGAGATCTCGGCGAAGTTCCGTCGCGAAGGAGTGACCACCGAACTGGCCGTCGCGGGCTTCGAGGTGGCGCACTGGTGGACCGACGCCCAGGGGCGCTTCGGGGTGTCCCTGGCGCGCGCGGTGAGCTAGCTGTTCTGTCCCGTGAGGTTGGGTATGCGGGTGGCGGTGGGCCGCCGATGCTGGTGTGGTGTCGGTGATGGTTGTAGTGGTGGAGGAAGTGGGGCAAGGCGGCGCGCCGTTGGGTTTCTGTGTGGTAGGGGTGGGCGTAGGCCCATTCGTTGAGCAGGGTGCGGTTGAAGCGCTCCACTTTGCCGTTGGTTTGGGGGCGGTAGGGGCGGGTGCGTTTGTGCTGGATGCCGGCGGCGGTGAGGGTGTCGCGCCAGTCGCGTGAGCGGTAGCAGGAGCCGTTGTCGGTCAGCACCCGCTGCACGGTGATGCCGTGGGAGGCGAAGAACGCCTGGGCCCGGGTCCAGAACGCGACCGCGCTGGTCGTGGTCTCGTCGGGCAGGATCTCGGTGTAGGCCAGGCGGGAGTGGTCGTCCACGGCGTTGTGCAGGTAGCTGTAGCCGATCTGGGGTTTGCCGTGGGGGTAACGGGCGGTGGTGGTGGCCTTGCGGTGCTGGTTGCCGGTGGCGCGGTCGCAGATCTTGTGGCCGCCGCCGTCGGGGATGTTGCCCAGCTTCTTGATGTCGACGTGCACCAACTCGCCCGGGGTGGCCCGTTCGTAGCGGCGCACCACCCGCCCGGTGGCCCGGTCCAGATCAGCCAGCCGCGCCAGGCCGTAGCGGGCCAGCACCCGATGCACCGTGGAGGCGGCCAACCCCAGCAGGGCAGCGATGCGGGCGGGTCCCCACCGGCGCAGCACCCGTACCTTGATGATCCGGCGCTCGGTGCGTGTCGGGGTCCGGTGGGGACAGGTGTGTGGCCGTGAGGAGCGGTCCACCATCCCGGCCTCACCCTCAGCGCGGTAGCGGTCAGTCCACCGCTTAGCGGTGGCCACCGACACCTGGAACCGCTCCGCCGCCCGCCGCAGCGGCCACCCCTCCTCCGCGACACACCGGGCCAGACGCAGCCGACCGGTCGGGGTCAACGGGGCGTTACCGTGAGACACGAGGACCTCCCGAGGTGCGGTGCAGATTGTGGTGATCCACACCGAACCCGGAGGCCCTCCCTATTTCAAGATCATCATCTACACATCTCCACGTCCACAACTCCCCGGGCAGTACAGCTAGTGCGTGTTTTGTCAGCGGGGCAGCCCCGCGTTGATCGAGGCGATCATCGGTACCGCCTCGAAAACGCGCGGCGAGCTTGTCGTAGCGGGTGGCCACTGCCCGGTTGCGTTTGAGCCGGTTGATGCAGCACCGCGTGCCGCTGCTTGGAGACCTCTGGATCGAACGCTGGTGGCCGGCCAGCCACACGGCTACAACGCCGCAGGTAGCCGCGGTCAGCGCGGGAGCTGCAGGCATTGTCGGCCAGCACCCGATCCGGCCGGGTCCGTGCTCGACCACCGGCGATACGGGCCGCCCGAACACCCTCCGACACCACCGGAAACTGAGGGCTGTCGGCTCGTTGTCCGGCGGTCACCAGCAACGGCAACGGCTTCTGGCCCTGCTCGGTAGCCAGATGAGTCTTCGTCGTGAACCCGCCCCGGGAGCGGCCGAGCCCGTGTTCAGCAGGTTCGGCGTCGATCCCGGCGGGCGGTTCGACCTGCGGATCCCCCTTGGCCGTGCGCCAGCCGCATGCTGGGGCGCCCGGCTGGTCGTGGAATGCACACTCACAGCCCAGGTGATCAATCCGGCGGCATTCGCGCGAGCCTGCAGGCCGGGGAGGATCCGCTTCCCCGTGCCGTCACGTTGCCAGCGTCGGAACAACCCGTACCCCGTCTGCCACGGCCCATCGACCTGGGGGATGTCTCGCCAGGGTGCACCGACCCGGATCCGCCAGCGGATCCCGTTGATCAGCGACCGTTCGGTCCACTTCGCGAGCGGCCAGGCTTTCTGCCGATGCGCAGCAGTGGTTCCAGTGCCGTCCAATGCCGTCGGTCAGGTCCGCTCGCCCCGTCACGCCCCGACGCAATCGTCATCGCCATCACACCAGCTCCCAGCTTTGAAACACGCGCTAGCCGCGGTGGTGACCGGCACCCCAATGCGGGGTGATCGGTGGCGGGAGCGGGCGGGTGGTCCAATAGGGGTCGTGAAGAATCCGCTTCCGCTCCTGGCCCGCAGGCTGGGCACCCGGCCGTGGCTGATGCGGCTCGCGAAGGTCATCATCTGGGCCGACAAGCGGCTGCACGGCCTGTTCGGCGGGCGGGTCAGCCTGGTCGGCATCGCGGGCCTGCCGTCGCTGCGGCTGACCACCCTGGGGCGCAAGAGCGGACTGCCCCGCAGCACGAACCTGCTGTACTTCCCGCACGAGGACGGCTTCGTGCTGGTCGGCTCCAACTGGGGCCGTCCCCGCGATCCCGGCTGGACCTACAACCTGCGCGAGCACGCCGAGGCCACGGTCGCCATCCGCGGACGCGAGATCCCGGTGACGGCGAAGCCCGTCAAGGGCGAGGACTACGACCGCATGTGGCAGCGCTTGCTCGACTTCTGGCCCGGCTACGAGATGGAGCGCCTCGCCGCCGGCCGGGAGCTGCCGATCTTCCTGCTCACGCGCCGCTAGCTGGAGGGATCATGGGGAGTCAGGACCGGCAACGCCCTGGCCTGCCGCCGCTGGCACGCCTTCCGCACCCAATTTGTGTATAACGACCTATACGGCGCGACCTTCCTAAAACTTTTAGGAAGTATCTGATAGCCTTTAGGCATGGTGCGAGCGGGACTGACCGCGGAGCGGGTGGCCCAGGCCGGTGCGGAGCTGGCCGACGAGGCCGGGTTCGACGCGGTGACCCCGTCGGCGCTGGCGCGGCGCCTCGGGGTTCAGGTGGCGAGCCTGTATTCGCACGTGCGCAGCGCCCACGACCTCAAGGTCCGCATCGCGCTGCTCGCGCTGGGGGAACTCGCCGCGCGGGCCGCCGAGGCGCTGGCCGGGCGCTCGGGCAAGGACGCCCTGGTCGCGTTCGCCGGCGTCTACCGGGACTACGCCCGCCGGCACCCCGGCCGGTGGGCCGCGGCGCAGTTCCGGCTCGACCCGGAGCACGCCGCCGCGAGCGCGGGACCCGAGCACACCCGGATGATGCGGGCGATCCTGCGCGGCTACGACGTGCCGGAAGCCGACCACCCGCACGCCGTCCGTCTGCTGGGCAGCGTCTTCCACGGCTTCGTCGCGCTCGAATCGGGCGGCGGGTTCGGCCACAGCGCGCCCGGCGCCGGCCAATCCTGGACGCGAATCCTCGAGGTCCTCGACGCCACCCTGCGAAACTGGCCGGAACGGACCGGATCATGATCACCACACCGCTGACCGCGGACCTGCTGCGCGGCGCGCTGGACCTGGAAACCACCGCGCACGGCCTGCTGCCGCACCGCCTGCCCGCGTGGGCGCGCGCGAGGGCCGACGCGCAGCTGGCCATGGCGGAGTCGCAACCCTCCGGCGTGCGGCTGGCGATCCGGACCCGGGCCACCGTCGTCGAGCTGGACGCGCTGCGCACCGCCCGCGCGTACGTGGGCGCCCCGCCGCGCCCGGACGGCGTGTACGACCTGTTCGTCGACGGCCGGTTCACCGCCCAGCGCGGCGTCGGCGGCGGCAACACCGTCCACCTCGACCTGTCCAGCGGCGCCGCCCGGATGGAGCCCGGGCCGCCCGGCACCGTGCGGTTCGACGGTCTGCCCGGCGCGGACAAGGACGTGGTGATCTGGTTGCCGCACAACGAGATCACCGAGCTGATCGCGCTGCGCACCGACGCGCCGGTCGAGCCGTCGCCGTCGCGGGGCCGCGTGTGGCTGCACCACGGCAGCTCGATCAGCCACGGCTCGGACGCCGCGAGCCCCGCCACCACGTGGCGAGCGGTCGCCGCCCGGCTGGGCGGCGCCGAGCTGGTCAACCTGGGCTTCGGCGGCAGCGCGCTGCTCGACCCGTTCACCGCGCGCGTCATGCGCGACACGCCCGCCGACCTGATCAGCGTCAAGATCGGGATCAACCTGGTGAACAGCGACGTGATGCGGCTGCGGGCGTTCACCCCGGCGGTGCACGGGTTCCTCGACACGATCCGCGACGGGCACCCGGACGTGCCGCTGCTGGTCGTCTCGCCGATCCACTGCCCGATCCACGAGGACACGCCCGGCCCCGGCGCGTTCGACCTCGCCGCGTTGCGGGCGGGCGTCGTGCGGTTCCGGGCCACCGGCGACCCCGCGGACGCCGCCGCGGGGAAACTCACGCTGCGCGTCATCCGCGACGAGCTGGCGCGGATCGTCGAGCAGCGCGCCGACGAGAACCTGCACTACCTCGACGGACGCGAGCTGTACGGCGAGGCCGACTACGCCGGACGCCCCCTGCCCGACGGCCTGCACCCCGACGCGGACACCCACCGGAGCATGGGGGAGCGGTTCGCCGGGCTCGCCTTCACCGGCCCGTTCGCGGCGCGTCAGTCCAGGCAGGACCGCAGCGCGTCCAGGTAGGCGGTCGTGTTCGGCGCGTTCAGCAGGCCCGGCGCCATCCGGTTCATGACGTAGGCGAAGGTCAGGCGCCGGTCGAGGTCGTTGACCACCACCGAGCCGCCGAAGCCGCTCCACCAGCACGTCCGGCCGTCCACCGCGTAGCCGAGCCCGAACCGGACCGGCGCGCCCAGCACCCGGTCCACGCCATCGGCCTGCACGTCGAAGATCCGGTCCACAGTGGACTCCGACAGGTAACGCCTGCCGTCGATCACGCCGCCGTGGGAGACGACCGATTGCAGCCGCGCCACCGAACGCGCGTTGCCCTGCCCGTTCAGCCCGCCCAGCTCGGCCGTGAGGAACGGCCGGGTGGTCGTCACCGCGGGCGGGATCAGCGGATTCGTCAGCGTCCGGATCGCCACCGCGCCGAGCGCGGCGTAGTCCACCCCGGACGACGGCGGCGGAACCAGCGTGGCGAGCCGGGAATCGAGGTCCGGCGGGGCGCCCAGCCAGTAGTCCGCCCCGAGCGGTTCGGCGAACTCCGCGCGCAGCACCGTGCCCAGCGACCGCCCGGTCACCCGCCGGACCAGCTCGCCGACCAGGTGCCCGTGGCTGACCGCCTGGTAGCCGGAGCCGTCGCCGGGTGTCCACCACGGCTCCTGGGCCGCCAGCAACGCGGCCGCTCGCGTGGTGTCGCAGACGTCGTCCAGCGTCACCGGCGCGTCCCACCCGCACACGCCCGACGTGTGGCCCAGGACGTGCCGCACCAGCACGCCTTCCTTGCCCGCGGCGCCGAACTCCGGCCAGTACCGCGCCACCGGCGCGTCCGGATCCAGCAGGCCCCGGTCGGCGAGCGCGAGCGCCACCAGCGCCACCATGGTCTTGGTCAGCGAGTACGTGGTCACCAGCGTGTCCCGCGTCCACGGCACGCCGGGGGAGGCGAAGCCACCCCACAGGTCCACCGCCACCACGCCGTCGGCGATCACGCAGACCGAGGCGCCCGCTTCGTCGCCGTCGCGCAACCGCTTCGCCAGCAGGTCGCCGAGCGCGGCGAACCGCGCGTCGCAGTGCCCGTTCACGTCAGGGCCGCCGCCCGCTTCCGGCCCGCCTCGATCTCCCGGTGCAGGTCCCGGACGTAGCGGGCGAAGTCGAGCTGGATGGTGTGCCGCGGCGCGGAGTAGTACTGCCCGAGGTGCTTGGCCTCGTCACGCGCGATGACCGCCGTCATCTCCGCCACGGCCGGCAGTTCGTACTCCCCGGTCAGGTGCGCGGCGATCAGCTTGCTCTGCTGCTCGGCCAGGTTCACGATCGTCGGGGACGCCTGCGCGAGCCCGGCGAAGTACAGGTTGCCGACGCCCGGCTTGACGATCCGCTTGAACAGCGGCATCCGGTGCTCGGCGTCCGGCAGCAGCTCCGGGTCGTCGAAGAACGGGAACGCCATCCGGTAGCCGGTCGCGCACACGATCACGTCGGCCTCGATGCGGGTGCCGTCCACGCACACCACGGCGTCGCCGTCCAGCCGCTCGATCGCGGGCACGCACGTCAGATCGCCCGAGCCGGCCTTGGCGAGGAAGTCCACGCTCACCGACGGGTGCGCGGACAGCGGCTCGTGGTCCGGCTTGGGCAGCCCGTAGTCCTCCATGTTGCCCAGCGTCTTCTTGATGGCCCGCCGGGACAGGGCCAGGCCGAGCTTCTTCGGCATCCACGGCGGCATCATCATCTTGTCCGCCGGTTTCCCGCCGCGGTACTTGGACAGCACCCACACCCCGCGCCGGGCGGACACCCAGACGTGCCGGGCGATCGCGCGGTGCGACAGCTCGGAGGCGATGTCCAGCGCCGAGTTCCCCATGCCCACCACCACGATCCGCTTGTCCCGCATGTCGACCGGGTCGAACGGGCTGCGGTAGGCGTGGCTGTGCAGGACCGGCCCGTCGAAGGTGCCCGGGTAGTCCGGCAGGTACGGGTTCCAGTGGTGGCCGTTGGCGACCACGAGCGCGTCGTAGGTCCGGGTCTCGCCGGTGGACAGGGTGACCCGCCAGGTGCCGCCGGACTGCCGTGCCGCGTGCTCGACGGCGGTGTTGAAGGTGATCGTGTCGCGCAGGCCGAAGTGGTCGACGTAGTCGCGGAAGTACTGGTGGATCAGCGAATGGTGCGGGAAGTGCGGCCAGTCCTCGCCCGCCGGGAAGTCCTCGAACTGCAGCCGCGTGGTCGAGGTGTCGATGTGCAGCGACTCGTAACAGGCCGAGCGCCCGTTGGGGTTGCCGAAGTACCAGTTGCCGCCGACGTCGTCGGACATCTCGAAGCAGTCGTAGGGGATGCCGTGGTCGCGCAGCCGCTTCGCGGTGGTGAAGCCGGAGCAGCCGGCGCCGATGATGCAGACGGTCGGGAGTGAACTCAACGCGTACCTCCTGTGCCGGCCACGATGCCGCAGTCACTGTGGCACGTTCGCTGACGCTGTGTCCAGTGAGTAGGCTGACCGTTATGACCCTGCGCGAGCGGCAGAAGCAGCAGACCCGGCGTGACCTGCTGGAGCAGGCCAAGGCGTTGTTCGTCGAGCGTGGCTACGCGGCGGTGACGATCGACGACATCGTCTCCGCGGTCGGCTGCAGCCGTGCGACGTTCTACCTGCACTTCACCGGCAAGCCCGAGGTGCTGCAGAAGATCGGCGCGGAGACGATGGCGCGGCGCGCGGTGGCGGTGTACGCGGAGCTGGACGAGGTGCTCGACTCCGGGTCGCGTGCCGAGTTCACCCGGTGGATGCGGCGCGCGGTGGCGTGGTTCGAGGAGAACCAGGCGATCCTGCCGGCGTGGGACGAGGCGGTCGCGCTCGAACCGGAGTTCCGGGCGATCGCCAAGCGCGCGGTCGACGAGCTGCCCGCCGCGATGCCGCGCTACCTGGCCCGCTGGGGGCCGGACCGCCGGGCCGAGGCGCACCTGCGGATCGAGCTGCTGGTCAGCCAGCTGGAGCGGTTCTTCACCCGGTGGGCGGTGCAGGGCACGATCACCTCCACGGCCGACGAGGCCGCGCAGGTGCTCAGCGACATCTGGTTCCCGGCCCTGCGGCCACCGCGCTGAGACGGTCGCCGTCTCAGTCGGATGCCAATCGGATATTGGACATCTCGGTGCCGGGGTGCGATGGTCGGAGGCATCTCTGCCCAGCCGTGAAAGGACGACGGATGTCCGTGGATGTCGTGATCTGCGAGCCCCTGCGCACGCCGATCGGCCGGTTCGGCGGAGCGCTGGCCGGGCAGACCCCTGCCGCGCTCGCCGCGCACGTGCTGGCCGCCGTGGTGGAGCGCACCGGCGTGGACCCGGAGCGCGTCGACGAGGTCATCCTCGGGCACGCCTACCCGACCTCGGAGGCGCCCGCGCTCGGGCGCGTGGCTGCTCTGGACGCCGGGTTGCCGGACACGGTCACCGGCATCCAGATCGACCGCCGCTGTGGTTCGGGCCTGCAGGCCGTGCTGGACGCCGCGATGCAGATCCGCGCCGGGTTCAGCGAGGTGGTGCTCGCCGGTGGCGCGGAGGTGATGAGCGCCGCGCCGTACTACACGCACGAGGGCCGCTGGGGCATCAAGGGCGCCGGGCTGCAGCTGCACGACTCGCTGGCGCGCGGCCGGGCCACCGCGGGCGGGGTCCACCACCCGATCCCGGGCGGGATGATCGAGACCGCGGAGAACCTGCGGCGCGAGCACGGCATCTCCCGCGAGGACCAGGACGCGCTCGCGCTGCGCTCGCAGCAGCGGGCGGCCCGGGCGATCGAGGGCGGGCTGTTCAAGGAGGAGATCGTCCCGGTCACCGTGCGCTCCCGCAAGGGCGAGACGGTGGTCGACGCCGACGAGCACCCGCGCCCGGACACCACGGCCGAGGGCCTGGCGAAGCTGAAGCCGGTCATGATCCGCACCGACCCGGAGGCGACGGTCACCGCGGGCAACGCGAGCGGCCAGAACGACGCGGCGGCGGCGTGCCTGGTCACCAGCCGGGAGACCGCCGAGAAGCTCGGGCTGCGCCCGCTGGTGCGGCTGGTGTCGTTCGCGCGCGCCGGCGTGCCCGCGGAGACGATGGGGATCGGGCCGGTGCCCGCGACCCGGGCGGCCCTGGACAAGGCCGGGCTGTCGCTGCGCGATCTGGACCTGATCGAGCTGAACGAGGCGTTCGCCGCCCAGGTGCTGGCCTGCACCCGCACGCTCGGCCTGAGCGACACCGACGAGCGGCTCAACGTCAACGGCTCCGGCGTGTCGCTGGGCCACCCGGTAGGCGCGACCGGCGCCCGGATCCTGACGACGCTGGCGAGGGAACTCACCCGCCGCGAGGCGCGCTACGGCCTGGAAACGATGTGCATCGGCGGCGGCCAGGGCCTGGCCGCGGTGTTCGAGCGCGTGGCCTGACCGGCGTGGTTCATCGCCGCCCCTGGTGCTCCACTGTGGACACCCGGCGTTCGGTGAGCCGCCGGATGAGTGGCGCGAGCGCGAACAGGATCGCGGCGAGGACGACCGCGCCCAGGCCGAGCAGGCCGAAGTAGGCGGCCGCCGACCCGGCGTCGTAGAACTTCACCAGCTGCGCCCCGATGCCCTGCCCGGCGGCGTTCGACGACAACCACAGGCCCATCGTCTGCGTGGCGAACGCCGCGGGCGCCAGCCGGGTCGTCGCGGACAAACCGATGGGGGACAGGCACATCTCGCCGATCGTGACCACCGCCAGGCTGCCGATCAGCCACAGCGGGCTGGTCTGGCCGGGGCTGGCCGCCGGGACCACGAGCATCAGGTACGACAGCCCGGCGATCGCCAGGCCGGCCGCGAACTTGTGCGCCGTGGCGGGGGAGCGGGCGGACCGGTCCAGGCGCAGCCACATCACCGCGAACACCGGCGTCAGCACGATCAGCACCAGCGACCCGACCGACTGGAACCACGACGCCGGGATGGTGAACCCGAACGCGCCCAGGTCGGTGCTCTCGTCCGCGTACTGGGCGATCACCGTCGCACCCTGCTCCTGGATGCACCAGAACGCGACCGCGGCGACGAACATCGGGATGTAGCCGCGCACCCGCGCCCGCTCGGCCGCCGTCGTGCGCCTACTGCGCAGCATGACCGTGAAGTAGCCGACGGGCAGCGCGATCGCGAGCACGCTGATCAGGTCGACGATCCGGCCCGGGCCGAGCGCACCGGTGCCCACGGCCACGGACAGCACGGCGACGAGCACCGCGATCCCGGCTGCCACCGCGGCCAGCCGCGCCCGGGGAACCTCGCCCAGCCGCAGCGGGTTCTTCGGCGCGTAGCTGAGCGGGCTCAGGTGGCGCTGGCCGCGCACGTAGACGACGAGGCCGAGCGCCATGCCGATCGCCGCGAGACCGAACCCGAGGTGGTAGTCGTAGTTCTCGCCGACGGTGCCGACGATCAGCGGCGCGGCGACCGCCCCGACGCTGATCCCCATGTAGTAGATGCTGAACCCGGAGTCGCGCCGCGGATCGTCCGGCGCGTAGAGGTCGCCCACCGACGAGGAGATCGTCGGCTTCAGCAGCCCGGTGCCGCTCGCGATGAAGATCATCGACGCGAACAACGCGCCGGCGCCGGCGGGGATCGCCAGGCAGACGTGCCCGCACATGATCAGGACACCGCCGGTCAGCGTCGCCCGCCGGTCCCCGAGCAGCCGGTCGCTGATCCAGCCGCCCAGGATCGCCGCCATGTACGTGGCCGAGCCGTAGACCGCGATCAGCGATTTCGCGCTGCCCGGGTCGATGCCGAGCCCGCCGTCCAGAATCCGGTCGGTCATGTAGTACAGCAGCAGCGCGCGCATGCCGTAGTAGGAGAACCGTTCCCACGCCTCGGCGAAGAACAGCCCGACCAGCCCGCGCGGCTGGCCGAAGAACATCCGATCCGTACTCGCCACGGCCACGCCCACCCTCCGACCCGCGTCCAATGGGCGCAGACGATACATCCGCCGCCAGCGGTGATCAATGGATGATTCGGTGGTCCGGTCGGCGAATACTCGCTGTTACGACTTCGCCAGGGCGTTCCGCGCGATTCGATCGGCGATCGGGTCCGGCGTGCGTTAGGTTGTTCCCGTGCCCGGGAACCTGGACGAGATCGACGAGCTGCTCGTCCGCGCCCTGCACGAGGACGGCCGGGCCTCCTACGAGACGCTGGCCCGCCTGGCCGGGCTCGCCCGCTCGACCACCAAGGCCCGCGTGCAGCGCCTGCTCGCCGACGGCGCGCTGCGGGTGGTCGGCGCGATCCACCCCGCGGTGTTCGGGCTGCACCAGCTCGGTCACGTGACCATCGAGACCGGCGGTCCGGCCGTCCCGGTCGCGCGGCAGATCGCCGGACTCGGCGAGGTCTCCTTCGTCACCACCACGGCCGGCCGGTTCGCGGTCACCGCCGAGCTGCGCGCCGCCGACCTGGAGTCGTTCGCCCGCGGCCTCGCACGCGTGCAGGCCGTGCCCGGGGTGCGCGCGCTGCAGACGATGACCTTCCTGCGCATCTGGAAGGACCCCTACTTCCCGCCGGGGCCGCTGGACAGCCCCGGCCCGCTCGCGCACATCGACCTCGACGCCGCCGACCACGCGCTGCTCGCGCACCTGCGCGTCGACGGCCGCTGGTCCTTCGCCGAGCTGGCGAGCGTCACCGGCCTGTCCCCGGGGGCCACGCGGGCCCGGGTGCTGCGGCTGCTGGACACCGGCGTGGTGCACATCGGTGCGCTGGTGCGGATGACGCCGCTGAGCCGCGTCCACACGATGGGGTTCGCGCTGCACGTCAACGGCGACATCGAACCGGTGGCGCGCAAGATCGCGGCGCTGCCGGAGATCGACTGCCTGGCGACCGGGATCGGCTGGTGCGGCGGCATCGGCACCATCCGGGCCGGCTCGCTCGACGACGTGCTCGCCACACTGGAGCGGGTGCGCGGCCTGCCGGGCGTGCGGACGGTCGAAGCGTGGACGCACCTGCGTGCCATCAAGGAGGAGAACGACCGGGCGCTGCCCCTGGCCGGCCAGGGTGCACGTCACGGTTCGGTGTCGGTGGCAACCGGATCGGGCCGGGGAGCGAGTTAGCGGCATGGTTGCCGTGAGGGTTTTCGTCGCGCTGCTCGGCCTGCTCCTGCTCGGCGGGTGCGCCGCGCAGCAAGCGCCGGTGCCGGTGCCGCCCGGCGTGACCACCGCGGAGACCACCGCGGAGGCCGTCGCGCCGGTGGAGCCGGAACTCGTCGACATCCCGCGCATCGGCGCGCGCTCCACGCTCGTCCCGCTGGGACTCAACGCCGACGACACCATCGAGGTGCCGCCGGTGACCCAGCCGATGCAGGCGGGCTGGTACCGCCACGGGCCGGCACCGGGCGAGGCGGGACCGGCCGTGATCCTCGGGCACGTCGACGGTGGCGGGCAGAAGGGGATCTTCCACCGGCTGAAGGAACTCGCGCCGGGGGACGAGGTGGCGGTGTCGCGAAAGGACGGTTCGGTCGTCCGCTTCGCGGTGTCCCGCGTCGAGCAGATCGACAAGGACGAGTTCCCCACCGAGGCGGTCTACGGCGACACCGCCGGGCCCGAGCTGCGCCTGATCACCTGCGGGGGCAGCTTCGACCGGGCCGCGCACAGCTACCGGGACAACATCATCGTCTTCGCCGTGCTCCGGTGAAGACCGATTCTGGGAGGAAAACCATGCAGCACAAGAGAATTCTCGCCGGCGCCGGGCTGCTGGCGTTCGCGGCGGGGATGCTGAACACGCCCGCGGCCGGCGCGACCGCGCCGCCGCCGAAGCTGAGCGTGTCCCCGTCCTCGGTGTCGGCGGGGGAGGTGCTGGAGTTCACCGCGGTCTGTGCGGGCAACGCCAGCACCGTGACCTCGCCCGGGCTGGCCGCGCCGGTCACGATGACCCGCACGCTCGACGGCTACGCCGGCACCGGGAAGGCCGCCGCCAAGCCCGGCAGCCACGCGGCCACCTTCACCTGCTCCGGCAGCGGCGGCCCGGCCGGCAACGGCACGGCGACCGTCACGTTCACGATCACCGGCCCCACGCCCACCACGACGACGAAACCCCGGCCGGACACGCCGACGGCCACCCGCACGCCGGCCCCCTCGAAGACCACCCCGAAGGCCCCGCAGGTCAAGGTGCTGCCGAAGGGCGCCCCGGAAACCGGCGACGGCACGTTGGCGGGGTAAGGCCGAGCCCCGGGTGATCCCACCCCTCGTCGGATCACCCGGGGCCGGCTCACCCCAGCGCGGGGACCGCCAGGCGGCGTTCGTTCGCGGTGGCGTCGTCGGGCGCCTCCTGGGCGGTGCGCTCCGCCTCGACGCGGGCCCGGTAGTGGGCCACCTCGCGGTCGCGGCGCTCGGGCGACCAGCCCAGCTCCGGCGCGATCAGGCCGGCCACCACCGGCGCCGCCGCCAGGCCGCGGTCCCGCTGCTCGATCGAGATCCGCGTCCGCCGCGTCAGCACGTCCTCCAGGTGCAGCGCCCCCTCGTGCGTGACGGCGTACACCGCCTCCGCCTTCAGGTACTCCGGCGCGCCCGGGATCTCCTCGCCCAGCTCCGGCCGCTCACCGGCCAGCTCCAGGACCTCCTCGGCCGCCGTGCCGTAGCGGCCCAGCAGGTGCTCGATCCGCGACACCGGCAGCCCGGCGCGCCGGGCGAGCGCGTACCGGTCCTCCCACATCCGCGCGTACCCGCGCGCGCCGACGATCGGCAGCCGGTCCGTCCACGACGGCGGCGCCGGGCGGTCCACATCGGACATCGCGGCGTCCACCGCGTCCGCCGCCATCACCCGGTACGTCGTGTACTTGCCGCCGGCCACGACCACCAGCCCCGGCACCGGGTGCGCCACCGCGTGCTCCCGGGACAGCTTGGTCGTCGCGGTCGCCTTCGCCGCCAGCAACGGCCGCAGCCCCGCGTACACGCCTTCGATGTCGTCGTGCGTCAACGGCTTGCGCAGCACCGCGTTGACGTGGCCGAGCACGTAGTCGACGTCCGCGCGGCTGGCCGCCGGGTGCTCGCGGTCCAGGTCCCAGTCGGTGTCGGTGGTGCCGACGATCCAGTGCGGTCCCCACGGGATCACGAACAGCACGCTCTTCTCGGTGCGCAGGATCAGCCCGGTGTCCAGGTCGATCTTCTCGCGCGGCACCACCAGGTGGATGCCCTTCGACGCGCGCACCGTGAACGGCTTCTCGATGCCCGCGGCCTCGGCGATGTCGTCGCTCCACACCCCGGTCGCGGCGATCACCACGCGCGCCCGCACGGTGATCTCCGCGCCGCTCTCCCGGTCGGTGACCCGCGCGCCGGTGACCCGCTCGCCGTCGCGCACCAGCTCGGTGACCCGCGCCCGGGTGACCACCGCCGCGCCCTGGTCGGCGGCCGTGCGGGCGATCATCATCGTGTGCCGGGCGTCGTCGACCTGCGCGTCGTAGTACTGGATCGCGCCGATCAGCGCGTCGTCGGCGAGGCCGGGCGCCACCTCGAACGCGCGGCGCCGGCTCAGGTGACGGTGCCGCGGCAGCGCCCGCGCCCCGCCGAGCGTGTCGTACAACGTGACCCCGGCGCCGATGTAGCCGCGCTCCCAGACGCGGTGCCGCAGCGGCACCAGGAACTTCACCGGGCGCACCAGGTGCGGCGCGAGCGTGCGCAGCAGCAGCCCGCGTTCGCGAAGCGCCTCCCGCACCAGCTTGAAGTCCAGCTGCTCCAGGTAGCGCAGCCCGCCGTGGATCAGCTTGCTCGACCGGCTGGACGTGCCGGCCGCCAGGTCACGTGCCTCGACGAGCGCGACGGACAGCCCGCGCGACGCGGCGTCCAGCGCGGCGCCCGCGCCGGTGACACCACCACCGACGACGAGCACGTCGAACTCTTCGTTGGCCAGGCGACGCAGCGAGTCGCCGCGGTAGGCGGGGGACAGGGGTTGGGACACGGCTTTCTCCTCGTGATCGTCAGTCGACGTCGACCCAGTCGAGGGTGCGGCCGACGGCCTTCTGCCAGCCGGCGTAACCCTCGGCGCGCTGGGTGTCGCTCCAGGACGGTTCCCAGCGCCGGTCCTCGTTCCAGTTCTGTTCCAGCTCGCCGGTCGACCGCCAGAACCCGGCGGCCAGCCCGGCCGCGTAGGCGGCCCCGAGCGCGGTGGTCTCGGCGACGACCGGCCGCGACACCGGCACGTCGAGGATGTCGGCCTGCAGCTGCATGCACAGCTCGTTCGCGGTGACGCCGCCGTCCACGCGCAGCACGTCGAGCGTGACGCCGGAGTCGTTCTGCATGGCCTCCACCACGTCGCGCGTCTGGTAGCAGATCGACTCCAGCGTCGCGCGCGCCAGGTGGGCGTTGGTGGTGGCGCGGGTCAGGCCGACGATCGCGCCGCGCGCGTCCGAGCGCCAGTACGGCGCGAACAGCCCGGAAAACGCCGGCACGAAGTAGATCCCGCCGTTGTCCTCGACCTGCCGGGCCAGCGTCTCGCTCTGCGACGCGCCGCTGATGATGCCCAGCTGGTCCCGCAGCCACTGCACGGCCGACCCGGTGACCGCGATCGAGCCCTCCAGCGCGTACACCGGCTTGTCGTCGCCGAACTGGTAGCACAGCGTGGTGAGCAGCCCGTGCTGGGACCGGACCAGCTCGTGGCCGGTGTTGAGCAGCAGGAAGTTGCCGGTGCCGTAGGTGTTCTTGGCCTCGCCCGGCCGGAAGCACACCTGCCCGACGGTGGCCGCCTGCTGGTCGCCCAGCACCCCGGTGATCGCGATCTCCCCGCCGAGCGGGCCGTCGGCGCGGGTGGTGCCGAAGTGGCCCGACGACGGCTTGATCTCCGGCAGCATCCGCCGCGGGATGCCGAAGAACGACAGCAGCTCGTCGTCCCAGTCCAGCGTTTCCAGGTCCATCAGCATGGTACGGGAGGCGTTGGTGACGTCGGTGACGTGCACGCCGCCGTCCACCCCGCCGGTGAGGTTCCAGATCAGCCAGCTGTCGGTGGTGCCGAACAACGCGTCGCCGTTCTCCGCGTCCACGCGGACGCCCTCGACGTTGTCCAGGATCCACTGGAGCTTGCCGCCGGAGAAGTACGTGGCGGGCGGCAGCCCGGCCTTGCGGCGGATCACCTCGCCCTGGCCGCCGCGCTCCAGCGCCGAGGCGATGCGGTCGGTGCGGGTGTCCTGCCACACGATCGCGTTGGTGTAGGGGCGGCCGGTGCGCCGGTTCCACACCACGGTGGTCTCGCGCTGGTTGGTGATGCCCAGCGCGGCCAGGTCGGACACCGTCAGGTTCGCCTTGGTCAGGGCGCTGGCGATCACCGCGCGGGTGCGTTCCCAGATTTCGGTCGGGTTGTGCTCGACCCAGCCCGGCCGGGGCAGGATCTGCTCGTGCTCGAGCTGGTGGCGGGCGATCTCGTTGCCGCCGTGGTCGAAGATCATGAAACGGGTGCTGGTGGTGCCCTGGTCGACGGCACCGACGAAATCGGGCATGGTCACTCCTTCGTGAACTCAGGCGGTGGGCTCGAGGGCCTTGGCGGGCCCGATGTCCTCGGTGCGGGGCAGGTGGCGGCTGATGAAGTACTTGTAGATCGCGCCGCCGATCACCGCGCCGACGATCGGCGCGACGACGGGCACCCACCAGTACGGGCTGCCGTACTGGTCGTTCCACGCGGTGTCGTAGCCGGTCAGCCAGGACGCCAGGCGCGGGCCGAAGTCACGGGCCGGGTTGATGGCGTAGCCGGCGTTGGTGCCCCACGCCATGCCGATCCCCACCACCAGGAAGCCGACGACGACCGGGCCGAGGTTCGCGGCGGGCGCGGTGTTGCGCAGGTCGGTGATGGCGAAGATGACCAGGGCCAGGATCGCGGTGCCGATCACCTGGTCGCGGAAGGCGCCCCAGTCGCCCACCGGCAGCGCGCCGTTGCCGGGCAGGGTCGAGAACACGCCCTGGGTCTTGATGGTCAGGCCGGGGTCGACGGCGTTGAGCACCTCGGTGTAGTTCCAGCGCACCAGCAGCGCGGCGACGAACGCGCCGGCGGTCTGGGCCAGGGCGTAGGGGGCGACCTTGCGCCACGAGAACCCCTGGAACACCGCCAGCGCGACGGTGATCGCGGGGTTGAGGTGGGCGCCGCTGATCCGCGAGGCGACGTAGACACCCAGCGTGACGCCGATGCCCCAGGCCCAGGCGATGCTGTCGTGGTCCCCGATTCCGGCGGCGCTGACCTGCGCCACCACCCCGCATCCGAACAGGATGAGGATCATCGTCCCCACGAACTCGGCGGCGAGTTCGCCGGCGAGCCCGTGAGCCTTGAGGCTTCGCGTCATTGCTTCCTCCACAAAGGACCGGTTCCCCCATTGGTGACGCCGAAGCTATGACCGCGGGGAGACCGGGGCAACGCGCCGCGGTCGGCATTGCCGAACACCCGGAGAGGCGGTTCGACATTGTCGAACTCCGTCCCGCCGCGTTAGGGTCCCGCTGTGCCCGGTCCGATCCAGTCCATCGAACGCGCCGCCGCGATCCTGCGGCTGCTGGCGCGCGGTTCCGGACGCCTCGGCGTCGTCGAGATCGCCGAGTCGCTGGAGCTGGCCAAGGGCACCGCCCACGGCATCCTGCGCACGCTGGCCGGCGTCGGGTTCGTCGAACAGGACCGCGACACCGGCAAGTACCGGCTCGGGGCGGCGCTGCTGCACCTGGGCAGCAGCCACCTCGACGTCAACGAGCTGCGCTCGCGGGCCATCAACTGGGCCGACGCGCTGGCCGCCCGCAGCGGTGAGGCGGTGCGGATCGGCGCCCCGCGCCAGGGCCGGGTGCTGGTGGTGCACCACGTGTTCCGCCCGGACGACAGCCCGCAGACCCTCGACACCGGCTCGCTGCTGCCGCTGCACGCCACCGCGCTGGGCAAGGTCCTGCTCGCCTACGACGCCGCGCTCCTGGCGTCGTGGCGCTCGGCCGAGCCGGAGGCCTACACCCGCCGCACGCTGGCGCCGGCCGCGCTCACCCGGGCACCGGCCGAGGTCCGCCGGGCCGGGTGGGCGGCCGAGCGCGGCGAGATGGTGCCGGGCGAGGCCGGGATCGCCGCGCCCATCCGGGGCCACGGTGGCATCGTGGTCGGGGCGATCGGCGTCTCCGGCGCCGAGGACCGGATCTGCGAGCCGAGCGGGACGCCGAAACCGCGGCTGGCCGAGCAGGTCCGCGACGCGGCCAGGGCGGTGTCGCGCGACCTCGTCGCGTCCCGGTGAGGAGGAGGTGAGGCGGTGCAGCACTACGTGATGGCGGTCGACCAGGGCACCACGTCCACCCGGTGCATCTTGTTCGACGCCCGCGGGCGGCTGGTGTCGGTGGCGCAGCGCGAGCACCAGCAGCACTTCCCGCGCCCCGGCTGGGTCGAGCACGACGCCACCGAGATCTGGCGCAACCTCGCCCGGATCGTGGCGCAGGCGCTGGCCGACGCCGGGATCGGCGCGGAACAGGTCGCCGCGCTCGGGATCGCCAACCAGCGCGAGACCACGGTGCTGTGGGACCGGCACACCGGCGTGCCCGTCGGCCGGGCGATCGTGTGGCAGGACACCCGCACCGACGGCATGGTCGAGGCGCTGGCCCGCGAACCGGGCGCGGACCGCGTCCGGCGACTGTGCGGGCTGCCGCTGGCGACCTACTTCTCGGCGCCGCGCATCCGCTGGCAGCTGGAGCACACGCCCGGTCTGCGCGAGCGGGCCGAGCGCGGTGACGTGCTGTTCGGCACCATCGAGAGCTGGCTGATCTGGAACCTCACCGGCGGGCCGGAGGGCGGCGTGCACGTCACCGACGTCACCAACGCCTCCCGCACCATGCTGATGAACCTGCGCACGCTGTCCTGGGACGACGAGCTGCTGGAGTTCTTCGACGTGCCGCGCGCGATGCTGCCGGAGATCCGCTCGTCGACCGAGGTGTACGGGACGACGTCGCGGGTGGTGCCGGGGATCCGGATCGCCGCGGCGCTCGGTGACCAGCAGGCCGCGCTGTTCGGGCAGACGTGTTTCGCGCCCGGAGAGGCGAAGTGCACCTACGGCACCGGCAGTTTCCTGTTGCTCAACACCGGGACCACGCCGGTGCTGAGCACCCACGGCATGCTCACCACGGTCGGGTTCCGCATCGGGGACGAGCCCGCGGTGTACGCGCTGGAGGGTTCGATCGCCGTCACCGGGTCGCTGGTGCAGTGGTTCCGCGACGGGCTGGGCCTGATCGGCAGCGCGCCGGAGATCGAGACGCTGGCGCGGACGGTCGAGGACAACGGCGGGTGCTACATCGTGCCGGCGTTCTCCGGGTTGTTCGCGCCGCACTGGCACAGCGAAGCGCGGGGCGTGATCGCCGGGCTGACCTCCTACATCACGAAGGGGCACCTGGCGCGGGCGGTGCTGGAGGCCACCGGGTGGCAGACGCGCGAGGTGGTCGAGGCGATGAACGCCGACTCCGGGATCGCGCTGTCCACGTTGCGGGTGGACGGCGGGATGACCGCGGACAACCTGCTCATGCAGTTCGTCGCGGACGTGCTGGACGTGCCGGTGGTGCGGCCGATGGTGGCCGAGACGGTGTCGCTGGGCGCGGCGTACGCGGCGGGGTTGTCGGTGGGGTACTGGCCGGACCTGGAGGGGTTGCGGCGCAACTGGCACCGCGCGGGCCAGTGGCTGCCGGAGATGGACCCGGCCCGCCGCGAGCGGGAGTACGCGCACTGGCGGCAGGCGGTCGGGCTGACGTTCGGCTGGACGCGCCCGTCCCCGGCGGCGACCCCCGGCACCGACGTGACGGAGCTGGTGCAGGCCGACCACCGGCGGTTCGAGGAGCTGTTCCGGGAGCTGCGCAACGACCAAACCGACCGGGCGGCGCTGGCGGGCGAGCTGGCCGCGTTGCTGACCGCCCACGCCGCGGCGACTTCGCGTGTGCTCCACCCGGCCGAGCCGGGGGTGGACCTCGCCGCCGACGTGCTCGCGCTGGTGGAGTCCGGTTCGGAGAAAGCGTTGCTGCGCCTGGAATCCGCCGTCGATGACCACATTCGCGCGGAGGAGCGCGGGCTGCTCAACGACCTGCGCCGCACGGTGTCCCCGGCGGAGCGGCTGAGCCTGGGCCGGGCGTACGCGGCGGAACGAGCGCGCCGCCTGGACGCGACGCCGGATCCGGGGCGCGGGCTGCGCCTGTGACGGGGCAGCCCGCGCCGGTGACCGGTCAGATCAGGTCGTCCACCGTGGGGGCGATCGTGCCGAACAGGTCGCCGATCGTGGTCAGGGCCGCGGTGTGGAGCGCGCCGGCCGCCACGGGGGTGCCGTCCGGGCCGGGCAGGGTCCGGGCGGCGCTGGCCTCGGCGACGACCGTCGGGCGGTAGCCGAGGTTGAAGGCGCCCTGGGCGGTGAACATGACGCACATGTGGGTCATGAAACCGGCCAGCACCAGGTCCGGCCCCGCGCCCAGCTCGCGCAGCGTCTTGTCCAGCTCGGTGTCGTGGAACGCGTTCGGCATCTGCTTGACCACCACGGGTTCCCCGTCGGCGGGGGCGACCTCCGGGCTGATCGCGCCGATCTCGGCCCGGATGTCGTAGGGGCTGCCCGGGCCGCCGTCGTTGACGACGTGGACCACCCGGGATCCGGCCTGCCGGGCGGCGGCGAGCAGGCGGGCGCCGGCGGCGAGGGCGGGTTCGGCGTCGGCGAGGGCCATCACGCCGGTGCGGTAGGTGTTCTGGTAGTCGATCAGGACCAGCGTGGCGTCGGCGAGCCGGGGCAGCTCTTTGCCGAGGCCCATCACCTCACGCAGGGTCGCGGACACGATCATGTGAACTCCTTCTGGGCAGGGGAAACGACGGGTGCGGCGGGATTGCCGGGCCCGGAGACTGGGGAATCGGGTCAGACGGTGGTGCGGAAACGGCGGCGGTAGGCCGCCGGGGTGGTGCCGATCTGCTTGCGCATCGCCCGGTGCAGGGTCTCCACCGACCCGAGCCCGCAGACCGCGGCGACCCGGTCCAGTGGTTCGTCGGTGCTCTCCAGCAGGCGCCGGGCCGCCTCCACCCGGGCGGCTTCGACGTAGGCGGCCGGGGTGTCGCCGGTCTCCTGCCGGAAGACCCGGGCGAAGTGCCGCTCGCTCAGGCACATCCGGGCCGCCAGCGCCGCGGTGGACAGGTCGCCGTCGAGGTGGTCGGCGATGAACAGGCGCAGCTCGTCGATGTCCCGGCGGGAGGCCGGTGGCCGGCTCAGCGGCACCGAGAACTGGCTCTGCCCGCCCTGGCGCTTGAGGTACATGACCAGCTGCCGGGCCACCGCCAGGGCGACCTCCTCGCCCAGGTCCTCGGCCACCAGCGCGAGCGACAGGTCCATGCAGGCGCTGATCCCGGCGCCGGTCCAGACGTTGCCGCACCGCACGAAGATCGGGTCGGGGTCCACCCGCACCGCCGGGTGGTCGGCGGCCAGCTGGGCCGCGGTCGACCAGTGGGTGGTGGCGGTCTTGCCGTCCAGCAGCCCGGCCGCCGCCATCACGTGCGCGCCCACGCACACCGACGCCACCCGGCGGGCCAGCGGCGCGGTCGCCTTCACCCAGGCCACCACCTCCGGGTCGATCCGCGCGACCGGCCCGTCCGGGTGCAGGTCGACCGCGCCGGGCACCAGGAGCGTGTCCAGCGCGCCGTCCACGTCGGCGAAGGCGAGGTCGGTCACCAGGCGCACGCCCGCCGAGGTGGTGATCACGCCGGAGTCCGGCCCGGCGAGCTGGACGCGGTAGCCCGCGGCGCCGCCGGTCTCCCGGTTGGCCAGCGCGAACACCTCGGCCGGGCCGGTGACGTCGAGGAGGTCGACGTCGGGGAAGACCGCGATCACGATGCGGCGGGTGGTTGCCATGTACCCATCGTGACCGCTGGAGGGGCGTGGCGGCAATGACGGTGTTCTGTCAGATCCGGACACGTGGCGAAGAGACCTCGGCCCTGGACCGAATCCTGGCGCGGCGCCCGGTTTGTCTAGGCTGGGACCGGACAGTGGGGGTGTGCGGATGAGCGTGCGTGCTGCGGAGTTCCACCGGATGGTGGACGCGCTGGCGGAGGTCCAGCGCGGCAAGGGCAGCGAGTACACGTCCTTCAGCGTGCGCGGCAAGCGGTTCGGCTACTACTGGCCGCGGACGGAGACCGTGGGCCTGAAGCAGACGCTGATCGAGCAGCAGGCGCTGGTCGCGGAGCGGCCGGAGGTGTTCGAGGAGCAGTTCACGGCGGGCGGCTTCGGCTGGGTGGTGGTCCACCTGGCCGGCATCGACGCCGACGAGCTGGCCGAACTGGTCTACGAGGCGTGGCGGTTGTCCGCGCCGGAGGAGCTGATCGACGCGCAGCCGCTGCCGCGGTAGCGGCTGGCGCGCCGGTGCGGCCACTGGCAGTGTGGTGACGCGTGGGTGATCAGCGGGACCGGATGCTCGCGGGCGAGCTGTACCGCGCCGACGACCCGGAGCTGCAGGCCGGGTTGTGCCGCGCGGCCGGGTTGCAGCGGCGGTTCAACACGGACGCGGACCCGGCGGTGCTGCGGGAGCTGGGGGGGTCGGTGGGGGAGGACGTCGAGGTCCGCCCGCCGCTGTACGTCGACTACGGCTCGCACGTCACGATCGGGCCGCGCACGTTCCTCAACTACGGCGTGGTGCTGCTCGACGTCGCCCCGATCACGATCGGCGCGGACGTGCAGATCGGCCCCGGCGTCCAGCTGCTGACCCCGACGCATCCGCTCGACGCGGAGCTGCGGCGGGCGAAGTGGGAGGCCGGGAAGCCGGTCACGGTGCACGACAACGTCTGGCTGGGCGGTGGGGTGATCGTGTGCCCCGGCGTGACGATCGGGGCGGACACCGTGGTGGGCGCGGGCGCGGTGGTGACGCGCGACCTGCCGCCGGGCGTGGTGGCGGTGGGCAACCCGGCGCGGGTGGTGAAAACGCTCTGAGTCCTGTCGATCCGGCGCGTGGTGGTTCGACGTACCGGTATCAGGCACGAGGAGGAGGACGAGAGCGATGACCACCACGACACTGCTGAGCCGGATCGCCCTGGACGACGCGCTCGTCGCCGAGGACCACGCCGAGGAGAGCGGCTTCCTGGACCCGCTGGACCGGATCACCTGCCCGGTGCACCGCCGCTGGATCCACCAGTGCTGCCACAGCGACCTGCACGTCAGCCAGGTCAGCGGGCACCGCTGGTGCCGCCCGTGCCGGCGGGCGCTGGAGGTCGCGGTCGACGAGGTGCTCGGCACGGTCACCCTGCGCTGCCCCGGGTGCGCCCGCGGAAGCCACACCCGCGCCGACGCCCAGCTGATCACCGCCTGCGAGGCGAGCCTCACCGCGGCGACCCGCGCCAGGCGGCGCGCCGCCTGACGGTCACACCGCGAGCCGGTCCCGCCCGGGCGGCGCCGCAAGGTGCCGCCACGTCCCGAACCACGAGCCGGCCCGGCCTGGGCGGCGGCGAAGGTCTCCCCACGTCGAGCGAGCCGTGGACCTCCTGTCACAACGGCCGGTTGTGACACGCCGCCCGGTGCGTTGTTGGTGGTGCCACCCCGGGTTCGGCTTGCCTGTCCCGGTGCGGAAATCAACGAACCTCGGCCGTCCGTTCGCGTGGTTGTGGGCCGCTTACGCGGTCAGCGCCTACGGGACCGGGCTCGGCTTCGGCGCGTTCACGGTCGTCGCCGTCGATGTGCTGCACGCGGGACCGGCGCAGGTCTCGGCCCTGTCGGCGTCCGGGCTCGCGATCGGCGCGCTGCTGGCTGTGCCGCTGGGGCCGTGGATGGAGTGGCGCGCCAAGCGGCCGGTCATGATCGCGATGGACCTGGTCCGCTTCGCCGCGCTGGCCTCGGTCCCGCTCGCCCACTGGCTCGGCGTGCTGTCCTTCGCGCAGCTGCTCGTGGTCGCGGTGATCGCGGGCGCGGCGAAGATCGCGTTCATGGCCGCCGCCGGCGCCTACCTCAAGACCCTCGTCCCCGCCGACCGGCTTCTCGTCGCCACCAGCCGGTTCGAGTCCACCACCTGGTCGGCCACGGTCGTCGGACCGCCGCTGGGCGGCGCGGCGATCGGGGTGCTCGGCCCGGTGGTGACCGTCCTCGCCGACGCCGTGAGCTACCTGCTGTCCGCGCTGGGCCTCGCCGCGATCCGGCACCGCGAACCGCCCCCGCGCGGGACCACGGCCACCCGCCGGTGGCGCGACCTCGCCGAGGGGTGGCGCCTCATCCTCGCCCACCCCACGCTGCGCCGGCTCTTCGCCAACACCATCGCCGTCAACGCGCTGATCATGGCAGGCGAGCCGATCGTGTCCGTGCTCATGCTCGCCCACCTGGGGTTCCCGGCCTGGCAGTACGGGCTGGCGTTCGCGGTGCCCTGCCTCGGCGGCCTGATCGGGTCGCGCCTGGCCCGCCGGATCGCCGCCCGCCTCGGGGAACACCGGGTGCTGCGGGTCTTCGGCACGCTTCGCGTGGTCTGGCCGCTGGGGCTCGCCGCCGTCCAGCCGGGACCGGCCGGGCTGGTGATCGTCATGGGCACCCAGTTCGGGCTCATCGTCTGCCTCAGCGTCTACAACTCCGTCCTCGCCGCCCACCGGCTGAACCACGTCGAGACCGGGCGGCACGCCCGCGTGCTCACCGCGTGGTCGATCAGCTCCAGCGCCGCGATCGCCGTCGTCACGGTGCTGTGGGGGCTGCTCGCCCAGGCCGTCGGACCGCGCGCGGCGCTGGCCCTGGCGGGGGTCGTCCTGCTCGCCACGCCGGTCCTGCTGCCCGGACGGTTGACAAAAGGCAGGTATTTACCTGCATAATGGTCGGCGTGAGCGCGGAAGCGATGGACGCGGTGTTCAAGGCGCTGGCCGACCCCACCCGGCGGTTGCTCCTGGACCGCCTGCGGGAACAGAACGGACAGACGCTGAGCCAGGTGTGCGAGCGGCTCGGCATGGCCCGCCAGTCGGCGACCCAGCACCTCGACGTCCTGGTGCGGGCCGGTCTCGTGACCGTCGTGCGCCGCGGGCGGCAGCGCCTGCACTACCTGAACCCGGCGCCGATCCACGAGATCGAGCAGCGCTGGATCGCCGAGTTCGACAAGCCCCGGCTGCGCGCGCTCGCGGCCATCAAAGCCCAGGCAGAGGAGTCCGCCATGACCATCCCGACCTACGTCTACGTCACCTACATCCGCGCCGGCGCCGAGCAGGTGTGGCACGCCCTCACCGACGCGGACCTGACCGCGCGGTACTGGGGGCACTCCAACGTCTCCGACTGGCAGCCCGGCTCGCCCTGGGAGCACCGCCGCACGGACGGATCGGGCGCGGCCGACGTCGTGGGGAAGGTGATCGAGTCCGAGCCGCCGACGCGTCTGGTCATCACGTTCGAGGACTCACCCGAAGAGTCGCGGGAGCCGTCGGTGGTCACGTTCCTCGTCGAACCGCACCAGGACATCGTGCGGCTCACCGTGACCCACGAGAAGCTGCCCAACCGGGAGATGCTGAACGGGATCTCCGCCGGGTGGCCGGCGGTGCTGGCGAACCTGAAGTCGCTGCTGGAGACCGGCGACGTGCTGCCGCAGGCGCCGTGGGAGATGTCGGCGGCGCACGCGTGATCGCGGGGTTGCGCGACGCCTGCCGCGGGCTGCTCGACGCCGCCGCCGGGCGGTTCACCGAACCGCCCGCGGGCGAGTGGAGCGCGGGCCAGATCCTGGCCCACGTCTCGATCGTCAGCGCGGTGACGATCGGGGCGGTCTCGGCCGTCGCCGCGGGTGAGCACACCACCTACGACAACCGCGTCGCCCAGGACCGCTGGACGCTGTCCCGGATCATCGAGCTGGCCGGCGGGAGCGCCGGGCTCCGCGAGCGCATCCACCGCCAGGGCGAGGCGCTGTGCACCCTCACCTCGGCGCTGAGCGAGGCCGAGCTGGACACCCCGGTCCCGGCGCGGCTGGTGTCCGGTGACGCGGTGCTGGTGGACCGGCCGCTGCCGCTGCGGGATCTGATCACCGGCCTGGCGGAGACCGAATTGCCGGGCCACACCAAGCAGTTGCTCGCGCTGCGGTCCGGTTAGGACAGTGCGACGAGGATGACGCGAAGCGTTCCTCGTGGACCCCGGCTCAAGCGTCGTCGAGCAAGGTGCCCAGCTTCGCCTCCGCGATCGCGAACAACGCGTCCAGCGACTGGGGCTCCACCCGCAACCGCGCGGCGATCCGGGCTCGCGGGACGCCGGCGTCGCGCAGCCGCAGCGCCTCGGCGTAGGCGTCCGGCAGCCGCGCGATCGCCGCGTCCCGCGTGGACGGTGGATCGCCGGACGGGCGCCCTGCCACCTCTCAGCTGCCCGGTTCCAGGAGGCTGACGCCGTGCCGGCGGATCACCTCCAGCACCGCCGGCAGCACCTCCTCGATCGGCCGGCCCGCCGGCACCGTCGCCGCGAAGTCGGCGAAGAACCGGCCCGCGCCGTCGCCGGTGGTGATCGCGAGCACCCGTGCGGCCTTGCTCGTCACCTCGAAGGTGAAGGGGCACCGGGCCGGAATCGTGATGGCCGCGCCCGGGCCGAGGTCGTGGACCTCGCCGGCGGCGTGCACCGTCACGTCCCCCTCGACGACGTACATCGTCCCCGCCCACGGCGACCGGTGCGGCGGTCCCGCGGGTGCCCGCGGCGCCTCGACCTCGAACACCTCGTACACCCCACCGGTGTGTTCCGCGCCCGCCTTGACCGTGTGCACCCCGTCCGGCATGGCGAGCGGCACACCCGCGCCGGGCCCGGTGAGGTGGATCTTGCCGGTCATCACGCCTCCTGCTGGGTGATCAGGGCCTGCGCGCACCCGGCGAAGCCGGCCGCGAGGACGAGCCAGGCGACCAGTGCCGCGATGCCGGAACCGGAGAACCACGAGACCGGGATCGCCACCGCGGCCAGGATGAGCGCGGCACCGGCCCACACCGGCGCCGCGTGCCCGCGCACGATCGCGACACCGAGCAGGATCAGGCCGGCGAGCCCGGCGAAGAAGACGAAACCGAGGATGCCGGACGGGATGTCCTCCGCGGTGTCCATCATGGTCACCGTCGTGGACACCGGCACGCCGCTCTTGAGCGCGACGTAGGCCAGCGCCTCGGTGTCCAGACCGACCGGGAGCGCCGCGCCGAACGCCAGCACGGTGCCGGCCAGACCGAGCGTGGGCGCGTTCCGGCGGGCCACGCGGCCGGCGGTGAGCACGGCCGGCACCCACAGGAGCGTGGACACCGCGGCCAGCCAGGCCGTCGCCGGGTAGCCGTCCGGATCGGCGGCCATCCGCTGCGCGATCGCGGTGTTGCTGGTGCCGGCGATGTCCAGGTCCAGCGCCAGGCTCACGGCGACCAGCAGCGGGGCCAGCACGGCGGACGCGCCCATGAGGTACCTCGCCACCGGCGGCAGGGCGAGGCCGGACCGGGGCCCGGTGTGCACAGCGACCATGACGTCCCTCCTTCGGGAACGGCGGAACCCTGACGCGCCCAGCCTGATCCGGCCTCGGGCCGGGCACACGAGTAGTGCGGTACTCGGAAATCGCCCGCGGGGTGGAAGACGCCGGGACAGCGGCCGTCTACCGTCCCGTGTCGTGGGCCTGAACTGGCCGTTGACCGGCCGGGCGGAAGAGCTGCGGTTCGTCGACGCGGTCGTGCGGCGCGGCGCGGGCCACGGCGTGGTGCTGGCGGGCGCGGCCGGGGTCGGCAAGACCCGCCTCACCCGGGAAGCGGTGGCGGCGGCCAGGCGGCGGCACGCGAGGACGGTGTGGGTCGCCGCGACCGCGTCGGCCCGTGCCGTCCCGCTCGGGGCGTTCGCCGCCGTGCTCACCGACGTGAGCGGGGACGCGACCCAGCTGCTCCGGCAGGCCGCCGAGGCGCTCACCGGAACCGCCCGCGGTGACGTCGTGGTGGCGGTGGACGACGCGCACCTGCTGGACGCGCTGTCCGCGTCGCTGGTGCACCAGTTCGTGCTGCGCCGGGTCGCCACCGTGGTGCTCACGGTGCGCAGCGGGGAACCGGTGCCGGACGCGGTGACCGCGCTGTGGAAGGACGGTCACCTCGACCGGCTGGAGGTCCAGCCGCTGTCCGAGGCGGAGACCGTGGCCCTGCTGGAGGCGGTGCTCGGCGGCCCGGTGGACAGCGCCGGCGCGGCCCGGCTCTGGACGCTCTGCCGCGGCAACGCGCTCTACCTGCGCCAGCTCGTCGACGGCGAAGTGGCCGGCGGCGGGCTGCGCCTGGTTCGCGGGGTGTGGCGCTGGTCGGGGCGGCCCGCGCTCTCGCCCGGCCTGGCCGACCTGGTCAACACCCGCATGGGCCGGTTGTCCGGCGCGGTCCGCGACGTGGTGGACGTCCTCGCGCTCGGCGAACCCCTCGGCGTGCCCGTGCTCGTGGCCCTGACCAGCGCCGACGGCGTGGAGCAGGCCGAAGCCGAGGGCCTGGTGGCGGTCGAACCGGACGGCCGCCGGCTGGAGGCCCGGCTGGCGCACCCGCTCTACGGCGAGGTGCGCCGCGAGGCGCTGGGCGTGCTGCGGGCGCGGCGGCTGCGCGGCCGGATCGCGCGGGCGCTGCAGGACACCGGCGCCCGGCGCGCCGACGACACGATGCGGCGGGCAGTGCTCGTCGTGGACTCCGACCTCGATCCGGACCCCCGGCTGCACACGCTCGCCGCGCAGCGGGCCATCGCGCTGCTCGACGTCCCGCTCGCCGCCCGGCTGGCGCGGGCGGCCGTCGACGCCGGTTGCGGGTTCGAGGCGCGCGTGACGCTCGGTTCCGCGCTGTCCTGGCTGACCCGCGGGGACGAGGCGGAGGCCATGCTGTCCGCGCTGGCCCCGCTCGCCACCGACGACGGCCAGCGCAGCGTGGTCGCGGTGTCCCGCGCCGGGAACCTGTTCTTCTCGTGCCGCCGCCCCGCCGAGGCCGGGGCCGTGCTGGACCGGGCGGAGTCCGCCATCACCCGGCCCGGGGCACTCGCGCCGATCCGGGCGATCCGCGGGGTCTTCCACGCCGCCGCGGGACGGCCCCGGGAGGCGATCGAGTCCGCCGTCGCGGCGCGGTCGGCCGGCGCGCTGCCCCCGCACGCGAGCCTGCTGGCGGCGTGGGCCGCGGTCGGCGGGCTGGGCCCGCTCGGCCGGGCCGGTGAGCTGGACCGGGCGGCCGCGCCCGGATACGCCGCGGCCGAGCAGTCCTTCGACGCGGTCGTCCCGTCGTTCGGGTTGTGCGCGGCCCACCTCCTCGGCCTCCGGCTCGCCGGGGCGCTGCGCGGCCTGGAGGACCTCGCGCGGACCAGGTACCGGCAGGGCGCCGAGATCCCCGGACCGCTGCAGCTGCTGGGTGTGGCGCTGCTGGGCTACGCCGCGCTCTACCGGGGCCGGCTGGGCACCGCCGTCCGCAGGCTCCGGGAGGCGGAGGCCGGGCTGGGGCCGGTCCGCCGGCAGGGGCCGGGGTCCGGCAACCTCGTCGCGCTGACCCAGGCGCTGGCCATGTCCGGGGAGGCCGGTCAGGCGGCGGTGGTGCTCGCTGCCGCGGAGGACGAACGGCACCCGGCGACGGCGGTGCTGGAACCGGAGCTCGTGCTCGCCCGGGCGTGGGTGCGGGCGGCCGAAGGAGCGGTGAGTGCCGCGATCCGGCTCGCCCGTGACGCGGCCGGCCTGGCGGCGGGACGCGGCCAGCCCGCGTTCGAGGTCTACGCGCTCCACGTCGCGGTGTGTTTCGGGGACCGGACCGCCGCCGGCCGGCTCGCCGAGCTGGCCGGCCAGGTCGAGGGTCCCCGCGCGGCGGCCGCCGCGGCGCAAGCAGCCGCTCTCGCCGGCGACGACGCCGACGGACTGTTCGCGGCCTCCCGGGCGCTGGAGGAGATGGGCGACCAGCTGGCCGCTGCCGACGCCGCTGCCCAGGCCGCGGTCGCGCACGCCCGGTCCGGTCACCCGGTGGCGGCACGCGCGGCCGTCACCCGCGCGCACCGGCTCGCCGAAGCGTGCGAAGGCGCGCGAACCCCGGCGCTGGCGGCGGTGCGGCCGTTGCCGCTGACCGGCCGCGAGCGCGAGATCGTCACGATGGCCGCGCGCGGCCTGTCCAACCGCGAGATCGCCGACCGGCTCGTCGTCTCGGTCCGCACCGTCGAGGGACACCTGTACCGGGCGAGCGCGAAGCTGGGTGTCACGGAACGCGCCGCGTTCGCCGAACTGCTCGGGTTCTGAAGGTTACTTCTCCTGGCCCCGGAAGCCGGGGAGTCCAGGGAAATCCCGGCCCCGCCCGGCCCGCACCTTGCAGTACGGCGCGGCGCCGGGCTTCGCGGGCTGGATCGTCACCGGCGCGTCGGTGACGCCACCGAGGTCGAGACCGGGCACGTCGGCGCAATCCAGCACGGGCACCACAGCGGGCAGGCCGTCCGGGGTGACGGCGGACCGGGCAGCGGCGCACGACGGTCAAGGCCTGCGAACAGGATTGCCAGCATTTCGGCCTGAGGCAGCGCTTTCAGCGCGGGGCGTCCGGGTCCCTGTCCGCCTGGAGTTTCGCCGCGAGGACGGCCGCCTGGGTGCGCCGCTGGAGGCCGAGTTTGGCCAGCAGCCGCGACACGTAGTTCTTCACCGTCTTCTCCGCGAGGAACATCCGCTGCGCGATCTGCGCGTTGGTCAGCCCCTCGCCGATGAGGTCCAGCAGCGTGCGTTCGCGCTCGGTGAGCCCGGCCGCCGGGCCGTCGCGGGCGTCGGCGCGCAGCTTGGCCATCAGCGTCGACGCGGCGCGGGTGTCGAGCAGCGACCGGCCGGTGCCGACCGCGCGCACGGCCGAGACCAGCTGCAGCCCCTGGATGTCCTTGATGACGTAGCCGCCCGCGCCGGCCAGGATCGCGTTGAGCATGGCCTCCTCGTCGGTGTAGGAGGTCAGGATCAGCACGTTCAGCTCCGGGAACCGCGACCGCAGCTCCCGGCACAGCTCGATGCCGTTGCCGTCGGGCAGGCGCACGTCGAGCACCGCGACGTCCGGGCGCAGCGCCGGGATCCGCGCCATCGCCTGGGCGGCCGTGGACGCCTCGCCGACGACCCTCAGCTCGCGGTCGGCTTCGAGCAGGTCGGCGACGCCGCGGCGGACGACCTCGTGGTCGTCGACGCGGAACACGGTGATCACGGCAGGACCCTTCCGCAGGCGATCTGCCCAATCTAGGCCGCGTCGCGCGCCCCGCGGCCCGGCGGAAGTCACCTCGGGCGAGGACCAAGGTCACTTTCCGCCGCGTCCAGGCCCAGACGGCGCAGCACCTCCGGCATCCGGTCGAGCACCGGCTGCGGCGTCTGCCCGCCGAGTGTGGCGCGCAGGTAGAGGCCGTCACCGAGCAGGCCGACGATCTCGGCGGTCAGCGGGTCGCCGATGTGCTGTTCCAGCAGCTCCCACCACAGCCGGCCGACCTCGTTCATCGTCTCGGTGACCTTCGGTTCGCTGCCGAGCAGCCGCAGCGCGGCGATCGAGGCGCGGTGGGCCGGCTTGGTCATGTCGGCGTCGGTCACCGACGACAGCAGCCAGTACCGCACCACGCCCTCGGGGGCCGTGCGCGCCTGCTCGACGTCGGCCGCGGTGAGCCGCAGCAGCCGGTCGAGGAGGCCGTCGAGCAGGGCGTCCTTCGACCCGAAGTGGTACAGCAGCCCGCCCTTGGACACCTTCGCGCGCGCGGCGACGGCGTCCAGGGTGACGGCGGCCGATCCGCTCTCGATGAGGATGTCCTGGTAGGCGTCGAGGATCTGTTCCCGCGCGGAGGGGCGTCCCATGTCGCTTGACTATACCGTCTGGACGGTTTAGTTTCGAGAGCGGGGCAAACTGTACCGTCCGGACTGTTCAGAAAAGGGTTGTGATCGTGATGGCCGGGGGACGCCGGGACTGGCTCGCGCTGGGTGTGCTGGTGCTGCCGGTGCTGCTGATCAGCGTCGACATGACGGTGCTCGGGTTCGCGCTGCCGTACCTGAGCGAGGACCTCGGCCCGACCGGCGCCGAGCAGCTGTGGATCGTCGACATCTACTCGTTCGTGCTGGGCGGGCTGCTGGTCCTGATGGGCACGCTCGGGGACCGGATCGGGCGGCGCAAGCTGCTGCTCTCCGGCGCCGTCGCGTTCGGCGCCGCGTCCGTGGCCGCGGCGTTCGCGACCAGCCCGCTCATGCTCATCGCCGCGCGGGCGCTGCTCGGGGTCGGCGGGGCGACGCTGATGCCCTCGACGCTGGCGCTGATCCGCACCATCTTCACCGACCCGGCGCGGCGGCGGACCGCGATCGCCGTGTGGGGCGCCGGGTTCTCCGGCGGCATGGCGCTCGGGCCGGTGCTGGGCGGCTGGCTGCTGGAGCACTTCTGGTGGGGCTCGGTGTTCCTGATCAACGTGCCGGTGATGCTGGTGCTGCTGGTCGCCGGGCCGCTCCTGCTGCCGGAGGCGCGGGACCCGGAGCCCGGCCGCTTCGACCCGCTGTCCGCGCTGCTGTCGCTGGCGGCGGTCCTGCCCGTGGTCTACGGCATCAAGCGGTTCGCCGAGCACGGCGCGGATCCGCTCGCGGCCGTGAGCGTGCTGGCCGCCGCGCTGTTCGTGGTGGTGTTCGTGCGGCGCCAGCGTGCGCTGCCGGACCCGATGCTCGACCTGGCGCTGTTCGCGGACCGGCGGTTCAGCGCGTCGGTGCTGACGAACATGCTCGGGGTGTTCGCCCTGGCCGGACTGTTGTTCCTGGTGCCGCAGCACCTCCAGCTCGTGCTCGGCCTGCGGCCGATGACGGCGGCGCTGTGGCTGCTGCCGACGACGGTCGCCGGCGTCGCGGGTTCCTTCGCCGCGGCGCGCCTCGCCCGGCGGGTGCCGGTGCCGCGGCTGATCGGCGGCGGGCTGCTGGCCGCGGCGGCGGGGTTCGCGGTGCTGGTGGCCCTCGGCGTCCACAGTGGACTGGCGATTCTGGTGGCCGGCATGGCGCTGGTGGGGTTCGGGGTGTCGTTGTCGGAGACGCTCACCAACGACCTGATCATCACCGCCGCCCCGCCCGCGCGGGCCGGTGCGGCGTCGGCGATCTCGGAGACGGGGTTCGAGCTGGGTGGCGCGCTCGGGACGGCGGTGCTGGGCAGCATCGCGGCGGCGGTCTACCGGGCGGGCGTGCCGGCCGGTGCGGGGGACACGGCGCGCGAAACGCTCGGCGGAGCGGTCGCGACGGCGGCCGGGCTGCCCGCGGCGGAAGCGGATGCGCTGCTGGCCGCCGCGAAGGAGGCGTTCGTGCACGGCGTGCAGGTGAGCGCGGTGGCCGGGGCGGTGCTGCTGGCCTACACCGGGGTGCAGGCGCTGTTCTTGTTGCGCTCCAGAGGAACCGGCGCGGCACCCGCGCGTGGGCGGCACCGGGCGGCGGCTCCGCGCGGCTGAGGTCGGCCTGTGCAGGAGTGGATCAGAGGAACAGGCGCAGCACTCGGGCGTGGGCGGTGCCGAGCAGCGGTTCCGCGCGGTTGAGGAGGTCGCGCAGCTCGGCGGCCTGCGTGGTGGTCGGCGTGGTGTAGGTGGTCGCGGACCCGTAGGCGAACCAGTTCCGCAGATCGCCGGCGGCGATGTCCCGGAGCGGCTCGTCCGGGTCCAGCACGAGACGCAGGTCGAGCGCGAGGCGGGTCCAGGTGTCGCGGGCGGAGAGCAGCTGGAACGCGATCCGCCTGCGGTGCGCGGGCTGGCCGGGGGCGAGCATGCCGTGCAGCACGGTTTCGTCGATCAGGGCGGCGGTTTCGCGCAGCGCGAGCATCACCTGCCGGGCGACGCGCGGGGACGGATCGGCGAGCAACGGCACGGCCCGCGCGAGGGGAATCGCGCGCAGGCGACGCAGCGCGCGGACAGTCTCGGCCCGGACGCCGGCCCGCCCGTCGGCGAGGAACGGCAGGAGCAGCACCGCATCGGCGCCGTCGCCGGTCTCCCCGAGGCCGGCGACCAAGCCGGCGGACACGGGATCCGCCGCGGCGGCCGGGCCAGGCCGGTGGGATGCGGGAGTCCCGGCAGCCCCGGGGGCCACGCCCGCGGCGCGCGGGTGTGTGGCGCGGCGGCCGGGCCCGGCTGAGCCGGAGCCATTCGCGCGAGTTCCCGGCGCTGGGCCTGGTGCGGAGTGGTGGGGCGCGGGAGTCCCGGCAGCGATGGCGGCTGCGTGCACCTGTGCGGCGGTGCCGTTCACCGCGGTCAGCAGGGATCGGTAGTGCCGCGCGGGGTCTTCGCCCGCGCGGCGGAGCGTCAGGTGCGCGTGTGCGCGCACCAGCGAGGCTGGATCGGCCAGTGCCGGCACCGCGCCGGCGCGGTCGCGGATCGCCAGGGCGCGCAGGGCCGCCGTGCCGCTGGTGCGCAGCAGGTGCAGCACCTCGGGGTCCGGGCTGCCGGCCAGGGCGCGAGCACACCCCAGCCGGATCTTCAGATCCCCGTCCCGGAGCCCGGCCCTCAGCTCGCCGGCGCTCGCGTATCCCGACTCATACACCGTCCGGCGGGTGAGCACATCCGAAGCGGCGAGTGCGGCCGAGCGGACCTCGGGCAGGCGCAGCATCCCCTCCAGCGTCGCGGCCAGCCACTCGCCCTCGGCGCGGCGCCGCACGCGGCACGCCAGCGGGAACAGGTCCACCACGGTCATCGGGTCGCGGAAGAGGTGACGCAGGCACTCCCGCCGGGCACGCTCGCGCACCTGCGGCACCCAGTCCGCCGCGCGGATCGCCAGCACCGGCAGCGCGATCCGCTGGTCGAGCTGGGGCAGGGCGGCTTCGCGGAGGTGGCCGTCGCGTCCCAGCGCCCGCAACACGACACTGCGGTGCCAGCCCGCCGGGACCGAGCGTCGCGCGCTCGCGTCGACGGCGAGCCACAACCGCGGGTCCGCCCCCGCCATCACCGCCACCTCGGCATCGGCGTCCCGCGCGGCACACAGTGCCTCGACGCGCTCCCGGGCCTCGTCCCACACCCGGTGATCGTCCCGCCGCCCGGCCCGTTCGCCAACCGGTTATCGCGTCGTGTGGGCGCCGCCGTTGACGTGGATCGTCTGGCCGGTGATGTGGCGCGCGCCCGCCGACGCCAGGAAATACGCCGTCTCCGCGACGTCGTCCGGGTGGCCCGGACGGCCGTTGTGCGTCGCGGCGATCAACGCCCGCCGGCGCTCCTCGCTGAGCTTTCCCTGGAAGAACCCGGTTTCCGCGATGTACCCGGGCGCGATCAGGTTCGCCGTCACGCCCTTCGGCCCGACCTCCGACGACAGGCCGGCCGTCCACGCCGCCAGCGCCGCTTTCGCCGCCCCGTAGGACGACGCGGCGTACTCGGCGCCGATCGACCCGACGTTGATGATCGAGCCACCCGGCCGCAGCCGCTCCCGCACGGCCGTCGTGGTGAGCACCGCGCTGAGCAGGTTGGCGTCCAGGTTCGCCCGCCACGCGCGCAGCACCTCCCCGAGCCCGTCCCCGGCGGGCGCGGTGAGATCGGTGTTCCCGCCCGCCATGTTGACCACCACGTCCAGCTCCGGCCCCAGCTCGTCCGCCATCCGCGCCACCTGCTCCGGATCCGTCGCGTCGCAGGTGATCGCCCGCGCGCCGATCCCGGCGGCGGTCCGGGCCAGCCGCTCGCCGTTGCGGCCGGTGATCACCACGGCGTCCCCGCCCGCGCGGAACCGGGCGGCCACGGCCCGTCCGATGCCGTTCCCGCCACCGGTGACCAGCACGATCCGGCTCACTGAGCACTCCTCTCTGCTATGTTTAGCTCTAAACGTAGCGGAGGGAGGCAGGCCGTGTCGAACGACTTCGGCGCCGAGGGCTACCCGATGGGCTCGATCCTCAGGTGGCCCGCGCACGACATCGCCGAGTCGTGGCGGCGCGAACTCCCCGGTGTGCGCACGGAGTCCATCGAGATCATCACCCCGGTGTGGCGGATCGCGAAGATCCTCGCCGACGACCGGCGCCGCACCCTGGCCGAGCTCGGCGTCGATCCGTCCACCCTGGACCTGCTGAGCGTGATCCGCCGGTCCGGCCCGCCGTACGAGCTGACCACGCGGGAGATCACCCGGCGCACGCTGGTCACCCCCGGCGCGGTCTCCCAGCGCGTGGCCCGCGCCGAGCAGGCCGGGCTCGTCGAACGCGCGCCCTCGGCCGCGTCACGACGCGCGGTCGCCGTCCGGCTCACCGACGCCGGTCACCGTCTGATCGAAACCACCGTCCGCCGCCTGCTGGAACACGAGGCGGACCTGATCGGCGCGCTGGCCCCGGACGAGCGCGCGGCCCTCACCGGCCTGCTCGCCCGGCTGGAGCAGACCCTGGAACCACCGTGAGGGCGAGGGCCACGGCGGCGGCGAAGAGCACGGCGCCGAGCGTCAACCCGAACGCGTACCCCGCCACGGGCGAAGCGCCGTACCCGTGCGCGGCCGTGCCGAGGGCGGCGAGCCCGAGCGACGCGCCGATCTGCCGGGACGCGGCGAGCAGACCGGACGCCGCGCCCGAGTCCTCCGGCGCCGCACCCGCGGTGGCCACGGACACCACCGGCCCGAGGCACAGTCCGAACCCGGCACTGGTCACCATCGACGGCCCCAGGACGTCGGCCAGGAACGACCCGTCCGCGCTGAGGAAACCGAACCAGGCGAACCCCGCCGCGGCCAGCAGCCCGCCGCCGGCCATCAGCGTGCGGGCCGCGATCCGGTACCCGAGCTTGACGGCGAGCACGGACCCGGCGACCACCCCGAGCGCGAAGGGCAGGAACTGCAGCCCGGCCAGCGCCGGCCCGGTCCCCAGCACCCGCTGCAGGTACAGGGACACGAAGTAGAAGGCGGACGCCATCGCCGCGCCGAGGAGCAGGTTGTACAGGTTGGCACCGGCGACCGCGCGGTTGGCCAGCAAACCCAGGCGCACCACGGGGTCCCGGGTCGTCGTCCGTTCGATGTGGACGAACGCGGCCAGCAGTGCGACGGCGACCGCCAGGGTGATCAGCGTGACCGGCGAGGCCCAGCCGTACTGCTCGGTGCGCACGACGCCGAACACGAGCGTGGTCATGCCCGCCGTGACCAGGACGGCGCCCAGCACGTCCGGACGGCTGCCGCGTACCGGCGGCGGCTCGGTGGCGACCCCGCGCCGCGCCAGCACCAGCGCGACGGCGGCCATCGGCGCGCTGACGAGCATCACCCACCGCCACCCGGCGTACTCGGTGAGCACCCCGCCGATCAGCACGCCCAGGGCCCCACCGGCGGCGTTCGTCGCGCTCCACACGCCGAACGCGCGGACCCGCTCGCGGCCCCCGGGGAAGGTCGCGGTCAGCAGCGCCAGCGCGGCCGGGGCCGCCGCGGCGGCCCCGATGCCCTGCGCGGCGCGCGCCGCGAGCTGCTGGCCGGGGTCCGCGGCGAAACCCCCGGCCAGGGACGCGATCCCGAACACGGCCAGCCCGACCAGCAGGACCCGCTTGCGGCCGTAGCGGTCGGCGAGTTTGCCGCCGAGCAGGAGCAGCCCGCCGAAGGTGAGCGCGTAGGCGTGGATCACCCAGGTCAGGCCCACCGGGCCGAACCCGAGCGCGGCCGCGATCGCCGGCAGCCCGACGTTCACCACCGACAGGTCCAGCGACACCGTGAACTGCACGACGGCCACCGCCGCGAGGGTGAGCCCCGCCCGGACCGCCGGTCCCGGGAACTCCGTCTTCGTCATCGCACCCCAGTCCTCTCGTGCTGGTTTCGGAACACGTTCCGAAACTAGCACCGGAGGGCGCCGGCTGTCGACGAGGGGAGCGGGCAGCATGATGGGACCCATGCCCCGACCCGATGCAGCGCGCGCCCGGACCGGGCGGCCACCGGTGACCTCCCGGGCGGAGATCCTGGCGGCCGCGCGGCAGCTCATCGACCGCGACGGCTGGGAGAAGCTGAGCGTCCGCCGGCTCGCGGCGGAGCTGGGGATCGGGCCGACGACGCTGTACCACCACGTGCGGGACAAGGCGGATCTGCTGGTGCAGCTGCTCAACGCCTACACCGGGCAGCTGGAACGCCCCCGGCTGCCCAGCGATCCGCGGGAGCGGATCGTCGTGGCGGCCACGGTGATGCACGACGCGCTGGCAGCGTGGCCGTGGGCCGCGGAGGTCGTCACGGTGGACGGGTTCGTCGGCCTGCTCGACGAACCGGCCCTGTGGATGGTGGAGGCCATCGTGGGCGGCGCCGTGGACAGCGGATGCAGCCCGGAGCAGGCGGTCGGGGTGTTCCGCGGCATCTGGTACTACACCGCCGGTGAGATCCTCGTCCGCGCGCGGTCCGGCCGGCGCCCCGCGGACGAGCGGCCCTACCGCGACGCCGAGTTCCGGTTCGACCCGGAGAAGATGCCGCACCTGGCGGCGATCGGCGACCAGTGGCCGGAGCTGGCGGCGCGCGACACCTACGCCGACGGGCTGCGCGCCTTGGTGGACGGGCTGCTCGCCCAGCGGGGCTGACGGGTGACCGGCCGATACGCTGAACCGGTCCGTGCCGCGGCACGGACCGGTTCAGCGTGACCACGACCTGCTTCCGGCCCGCCCGCTCGCGCGGCACCACGTCGTAGCGGAGGGTGGTTCCGTCGCCGGAAACGCCGTCGGGTGACCGTGGCGGGAGTGAATCCCGTTCGGTCGAGCCCCGCCGCCGCGGTTCATGGTCTACACTGGTGATCGCGGCCCGCACAGTTCTGCCTCGGGCCGCGTTCTGATGTCGACCACCACGCGCCGCGACCGCCGACGGTCTGCGCCGGGCAGGACGACCCCCCGACGTTCGGAGATCTTCCCTTGACCTCATCCCCCGTGCCCTCCTTCGCCGCGCTCGGCGTGCCTTCGGTGCTCGTCGCCGCGCTGGCCGAGCGGGGCATCGAGGCGCCGTTCCCGATCCAGGCCGCCACGCTGCCGCATTCGCTGGCCGGCCGGGACGTGCTCGGCCGGGGCCGCACCGGCTCCGGCAAGACGTACGCGTTCGCGCTCCCGGTCCTGGCCCGGCTCGCCGCGAGCGGCACCCCGCGCCGTCCCGGACGGCCCCGCGCGCTGATCCTCGCGCCGACCCGCGAGCTGGCCTCCCAGATCGACGCGGCGCTGGCGCCGCTGGCCAAGGCCCTGTCGCTGCGCACCATGACGGTGTTCGGCGGGGTCGGCGCGGGGCCGCAGATCGCCGGCCTGCGGGCCGGGGTGGACATCCTGGTCGCCTGCCCCGGCCGGCTCGCCGACCACCTCGCGAGCGGGCACGCTGACCTCGACGCCGTCGAGGTCACCGTCCTCGACGAGGCCGACCACATGGCCGACCTCGGGTTCCTGCCGCAGGTGAAGCGGCTGCTGGACCGCACGCCGCGGCAGGGGCAGCGGCTGCTGTTCTCGGCCACCTTGGACGCCGGTGTGGACGTGCTCGTCAAGCGTTTCCTCACCGACCCGGTCACGCACAGCGTCGACTCGGCCCGCTCGCCGGTGGCGACGATGGAGCACCACGTGCTGCACGTCCAGCCGGACGCGCGCCTGGACGTGCTGGTGGACCTCGCCGCCGCGCCCGGCCGGACCGTGGTGTTCACCCGGACCAAGCACCGGGCGAAGGCGCTGACCCGCAAGCTCGTGGCGGCCGGCGTCCCGGCGGTGGAGCTGCACGGCAACCTCGGCCAGACGGCGCGGACCCGCAACCTGTCGGCGTTCTCCGACGGCAGCGCGACCACGCTGGTGGCCACCGACATCGCCGCGCGCGGCATCCACGTCGACGACGTGGCCCGCGTGATCCACGCCGACCCGCCGGTCGAGCACAAGGCGTACCTGCACCGGTCCGGGCGCACCGCCCGCGCCGGTGCCGAGGGCACGGTGATCACGCTGATGACCGACGACCAGGTCGCCGACGTCCGCGACCTGACCCGCAAGGCCGGGATCACCCCGGTCACCACCCGGCTGGCGCTCGGGCACCCGCTGCTGGCCGAGCTCGCGCCGGGGGAGCGGGTGTTCACCGCGCCCGCGGCCGGCGGCGCGGTGCGGACCCGGGACGGCTCGCCGTCCCGCGCCGGCTCCCGGCGCGGGGAACCGCGGCGCGGTGACTCCGGCCGTGGCGCCGCGCGGCAGAAGCCGCGGGGCGAGACGCGGGACAAGCCGGCCGGCGAGGCGCGGCAGAAGCCCGTCGGCGACGGGCGGCAGAAGCCGGGCCGTGGCACGGGCGCGGCGCCCCACCGATCGGGCGGGGCCGCCGCGTTCTCGGCGGGCGCCCGCGGCGGTCGTCGCCGGGGTGCTTCGTCCCGCTGACGCCGCCGGGCGCGGCTCAGTCCCGGGTCGTGCGCGCCAGGTCGCGGTGGTTCGCCGCGAGCCTCGCGGTGGCCGCCGCCGGGGTGCTTCGTCTCGTTGACGCGGCGGGCCGCGGCTCAGTCCCGGTGGCGTGGGTGCGTGCCAGGTCGCGGTAGCTCGCCGCGTTGGCCCGGGTCGCGGCCTGCTCGTCGGCGGTCAGGGGGCGCCGGACCTGGGCCGGCAGGCCCGCGACGCGCGAGCCGGGCGAGACGAGGCTGCCGGCCCCGATCCGGGCCCCGTTGAGCACGACCGCGCCCATGCCGATGAGGCAGTCGTCCTCGACGGTGCAGCCGTGCAGCACCGCGCGGTGCCCGACGCTCACCCCCGCGCCGATGACGGCGGGGAAGCCGGGATCGGCGTGCACGATCGTGCCGTCCTGGATGTTGCTGCCGGCCCCGATGCTGATGGTGTCCAGATCCGCGCGCAGCACGGCGGTGTACCAGACGCCGGCGCCGGCGGCGACGGTGACCGCGCCGGCCAGCACCGCGTTCGGGGCGATCCACGCGGCCGGGTCGACGGACGGCCGCCGGCCGTCCACGGTGAAGTGGTTCATGATGTCCTTTCCGGAATGTCTACTGTGGAGTCACAACGCGGACGGCAGGATCGCCACCGTCCAGGCGAGCAGGGGAGCGCCGGCCACGACGGGCGCGCTGTAGGCGAGCATGCGGCGCTGGAAGAGGCGTTTGCCGGGCACCTGCGCCTGCGCGAGCACGATGATCCCGTTGGTGGAGAACGGGCTCACGTTCACGCCGTAGAGTCCGGCGGCGCCGCCGGCCGCACCGGCGGGCGGTCCGGGTGCCCGGTGACCTGCCGCAGCCCGCCGAACGCCTCGGCGACGCCGCCGAACCCGGCGCGGTCGCGGTAGGGGCCGGTCTGGTCGTAGCCGGAGACGGGCACGATCACCAGTAGCGCTGCGGGTGCCGGGCCGTCGCGGCGGCTCGCTGGACAATCTGCCCAGCGAAACCGGCGAAACGCCGCGCAGATCGTGCACAGTGATCAGCCGCTGGGGCGACACTTGCGCACTCCGGAGGCCGCACCGCACCCTTCCCGCCATGCAGGAAGCTGATCTCCCCGCGCTCCACCGGCTGATGCTGGTGGCACGCCGGCTCGACGACGAAGCCATCGCGTTGCAGCGCCAGGGTGTCCTCCCCGCCTACGCCCCGGCGAAGGGCCAAGAGGCCGCGCAGGTCGGCAGCGCCGCCGCGCTCGACCTCGGCCGTGACTTCGCCTTCCCGTGCTACCGGGAACTCGGCGTCGCGGTGGCGATGGGCGTCGACCTCGCCGGCTACCTGGCCACCCACCTCAACCTCTGGCACGGCGGCCTCTACGACCCGCTGGCCTCCCGCCTGGCGCCGTTCAACGCCGTCGTCGGCGGTCCCGTCACCCACGCGGTCGGCTGGGCGATGGGCGCGAAGCTGGACGACACCGGCGGCGCGGCCATCACCTACTTCGGCGACGGCGCCAGCTCCCAGGGCGACGTGCACGAGGCCATGAACTTCGCCGGCGTCTACCGGCTGCCGGTGATCTTCTTCTGCCAGAACAACGGCTGGGCGATCTCGGTGCCCACCGCGGACCAGGTCGCCGGCGGTTCGGTCGCCGCCCGCGCCGCCGGGTACGGAATCGAGGGCGTGCGCGTCGACGGCAACGACGTGACCGCCGTGTTCGAGGCGACGCGCGCCGCGCTGGACCGCGCCCGCGACGGCGGCGGCCCGACGGTGATCGAGGCGATGACCTACCGGCTGGGCCCGCACTCCACTTCGGACGATCCCGGCCGCTACCGCACCCTGGACGACGAGCGGGCCTGGGCCGGGCGCGACCCGCTCCTCCGGGCGGCGAACCAGCTCACCGCCGAGGAGGTCGCCGCCGCCGAGGAGCACGCCGCCACCGTGGTGAGCCGGGTCCGCGACGACCTGCTCGCGCTCGGCGCGCCCCCGGCCGAGGAGCTGTTCTCGTTCGTCTACCGCGAGCCCACGGCGGCCCTGCTGGAGCAGCAGCGGGCGTGGAAGGAGTCCCTCGATGCCTGAGTTCTCGTTGCAGCAGGCCCTCAACCTCGCCCTGCGCCACGCGTGCGAGGACGACGACCGGGTGCTGATCTTCGGCGAGGACGTCGGCACGCTCGGCGGGGTGTTCCGGGTGACCGACGGCCTGCGCGACAAGTTCGGCGAGCACCGCGTGTTCGACACACCGCTGGCCGAGTCCGCGATCATGGGCATGGCGGTCGGGCTGGCGATGGCCGGGTGGCGGCCGGTGCCGGAGATCCAGTTCGACGGCTTCAGCTATCCGGCGATCGACCAGATCGTCAACCAGGTCGCGCGCATGCACTACCGCAGCCGCGGCGTGCTGAGCATGCCGATCACGCTGCGGCTGCCCAGTTTCGGCGGGATCAAGGCGCCCGAGCACCACGGCGAGAGCCTGGAGGCGCTGTTCGCGCACGTGCCCGGCCTGAAGGTGGTGTCGCCGTCCACCCCGGGCGAGGGGTACCACCTGCTGCGGCAGGCGATCGCCGATCCGGACCCGGTGATCTTCCTGGAACCGAAGTCCCGCTACTGGCACCGCGAGACGTTCGACCCCACGGAGGCCGTCGAGCAGCTGCCCGTCGGCACCAGCCGGATCGTCCGGCCGGGCAGGCACGCCACGCTGGTCGCCTGGGGCGCGATGGTCGCCCGCTGCCTGCAGGCCGCCGAACTGGCCGCCGAGGACGGCGTCGAGCTGGAGGTCCTCGACCTGCGCTGGCTCAAGCCGATCGACGCCGCCGGGCTCGCGGAGTCGGTGGCCCGGACCCGCCGCGCGGTCGTGGTGCACGAGGCGCCGCTGACCGCCGGGCTCGGCGCCGAGGTGTCCGCGCTGATCACCGAACGCTGCTTCGCCGGGCTGCGCGCGCCGGTGCAGCGGGTCACCGGGTTCGACGTGCCCTACCCGTCCGGCGCGCTGGAGGACGAGTACCTGCCCAGCATCGACCGCATCCTGACCGCCGTGCAGACCACCCTGGAGTACCGCCGTGGCTGAAGTGACCTTCCCCCTGCCCGACCTCGGTGAGGGCCTGATCAGCGCCCGCGTGCTGGAGTGGCTGGTCGCCGAGGGCGACTGGGTCGAGCGCAACGCGCCGCTGGTCGAGCTGGAGACCACCAAGTCCGCGGTGGAAATCCCCTCGCCCCAGTCCGGCCGCGTCACCCGCCTGCACGTCGGCGAGGACGAGGAGCTGGCGGTGGGGGAGCCGCTGGTCACCTTCGCCGTGGAGGACGCCGGGATCGTCGGCACCGTCCCGGAGGAGAAGAAGCCGCGGCGGAGGGTCCGCCTGACCCTGCCGGAGGACTGAGCCGTGTTCGCCACCGCCGCCGACGGCACCAAGATCTGGTACGACACCGCCCCCGGGCCGCGTCCGGTGCTGCTGATCCACGGCTTCGCCTCGGACAGCCTCCGCACCTGGGAGCAGACCGGCTGGATCCGCGCCCTGGCCGGGCACGGGCACGGGCACGGGCACGTGACCGTGGATCTGCGCGGGCACGGGCAGAGCGACCGCCCGGCGTCCGGGTATTCGCCGCGAACGCTGGCGCGGGACGTGCTCGCCGTGCTCGACGAGGCCGGACTGTCCACTGTGGATGTGGTCACCTACTCGATGGGCGGTCTGGCCGGGTGGGAGCTGGCGCGGCTCGCTCCGGGCCGCGTCGGGCGGATGGTGCTCGGCGGGATCGGCGGGCGTGCCGCCGACCGCGCGTCGATGGAGCGCGTGGCGGAGCAGCTGTCCGGCGGCGGCCTGGACGCCTGTATCGACGGGATGGCCGGGCACCGGCTCGACGGTGCGCCGCCGGTGCCGGTGCTGTTCGCCGCCGGTGAGCAGGACGAGATCGCCGCGGACGCGCCGGAGTTCGCGGCGTCGCTGGGTGCGCCGTTCGTCTCGCTCGGCCGGCGCACCCACCTCAACGCCGTGTCCAGCCGGAAGTTCAAGGACGCGGCGATCGAGTTCCTCGCCCCGGCAGGATGACCAGCGCGCCGAGGACGAGCACGGCCACGCCGAGCGCGCTGCCGAACTCGCGCGTGGCGCCGGTGCAGGCCGGTCGCGACACCGGCCTGCGCGGGGGCAGCGAACCCGCGATCACGCTGGACAGCGTCGGCAGCGCCAGCGTCACGCCGGTCCCGGTCACGACGAGCCAGACCGCGTACAGCGGACAGGGCGTGGCCATGTCGCTTGTGGACAGCCCGAGCAGGCCGGCGCCGGTGCAGGCGAAGGCGAGGGCGATCACGGCGGTCAGCCCGATGCGCCCCACCAGACGGCCGACGTGCCACGCGCCGTCCTGCCCAGGCACGTGCTTCGCAGACCCGCGGCCCGGAACAACCGCGGGTCGAGCAGCGGGTGCGCGGATGCCGAGCAGCAGCGCCACCGACGCGAGCAGGACGGCGAGGGTGTCGGGCAGCACGGCGGCCACGCCCACCCCGGTGATCGCCCGCCCGGCGAGCAGGCGCGGGATGTCCGGTGCGGCCGCCGAGAGCAGCGCCGCCGCGGCGAACAGCGCCAGGCCGGTCAGCAGGAGATGGCGCCAACGCCGCTCGCGCCGCGGGTGCGGTCGCTGTTGGACGAGGCGGCGGGTGGCGCCGATGCCCACCGGCGCGAGCGCCACGCCGGCCCAGGGCGGCCAGCACCTCGGCGATCACCTCCGGCCACCCGGCGGTGTCGACCGCCGCCTGAGCGGCGCGGCCGTGGAGTTCGGGCTCCAGCACGTCGAGGACGGTCCCCGCTCCCGTTCGGACACTGCGGCTCAGCGGCGCGGCCGGCACCGGCGGGAAGTCCGCCGTTGCCGGAACCGTGCTGGACTCGTACGCCGGCGCGTCGCGAAGCTGGACCGGCCGAAGAAGATCCCGAACACCGGCACGCCGTCCCGGGAGTGCGCGGTGCTGTCCGTACATGCGCAACACGAGACCGAGGGCGGCCGGCACCCGCTCGGCCCGTGCACCCGGCGCGACGGGCCACCATCCCAGGCGCGGGCGGCCAGGTCGTCCAGCGCCCACTCGGCGGCGGCGCGGCGGTCGTCGGGAGGGTGGCTCTGCCCGGAAACCCTCGGCGGTCACCGCCGATGATCACTCACCGGAGCCGCTCGGTGTCACCAGTCCGGACTCGTACGCGAAGACCACCAGCTGGGCGCGGTCGCGGGCGTGCAGTTTCGTCATCGCGCGGTTGACGTGCGTCTTCGCGGTGAGGGGGCTGATCACCATCCGCCCGGCGATCTCCTCGGTGGACAGTCCCTGTGCGACCAGCGCCACCGCCTCGCGTTCGCGGTTGGTCAGTTCGCCGAGGCCCGGGCCGGGGTGCGGCGGCCGGCTGACGTACCGGTCGATCAGCTTGCGCGTGATCGACGGGGACAGCAGCGCGTCGCCGCGGGCGGCGACCCGCACGGCGTGCAGGAAGTCCTCCGGTTCGATGTCCTTGACCAGGAACCCGGCCGCCCCGGCGCGCAGCGCGTCGAACACGTACTCGTCCAGGCCGTAGTTGGTCAGGATCACCACGTGCACCCCCGCCAGGGCCGGGTCCGCGGCGATGCGCCGGGTCGCCTCGATCCCGTCCGCCACCGGCATCTGAATGTCGACGAGCGCGATGTCCGGCACGTGTTCCCGGGCCAGGGCGACCCCGGCCGCGCCGTCGGCGGCCTCGGCGACCACCTCGATGTCGTGCTCGTTGTCCAGGAGCGCGCGGAACCCGCTGCGGATCAGCGGCTGGTCGTCGACCAGCAGGACGCGGATCACGACGCCCGGTCCACGGGAAGCTCGGCCCGGACGCTGAACCCGCCCCCAGCACGCGGCGCGGCGGTGAGACTTCCGCCGAGCGCCATCACGCGCTCGCGCATGCCGAGCAGCCCGACCCCGGGCACCGGCGCGGCGTCCGGGCTTGCGGTGCCGTCGTCGTCGACCCGGATCACCACGGCGCCGGGCCGGTAGCCGATGCGGACCGACGCGGTGGCGGCGCGCGCGTGGCGGGCGACGTTGGTCAGCGACTCCTGGACGATGCGGTAGGCGGTGCGTGCCACGGCGGCGGGCACGTCGTCGTGTTCTCCCTCGATCGTCAGTGTCGTCTCCAGTCCGGTGGATCGCGCGCGCCGCACCAGTTCCGGGACGTCGCCGAGCCCGGGCGGTGGGCTGGTGCCGTCGTCGCGCAGCGCTGACAGGGTGGCGCGCAGCTCGCGGGCCGCTTCCCGCCCGGCGTCCCGGATCGCCAGCAGCGGCTCGGGCACGTCCTCGCCCCGCTTGCCGGCCAGGTGCACGGCGACCTCGGCCTGCACCTTGATCACGGAGATCTGGTGGGTGAGCGAATCGTGCAGCTCCCGCGCGATGTGCAGCCGCTCCTCGTCGGCGCGGCGCCGCGCGGTCTCCTCCCGGGTGCGCTCGGCCTCGTCCGCCCGGCGCTCGGCCTGGCGCACCGCCTCACCCGCCGCGCCCGCGGCGACCAGCCAGGCGAGCTGGAGCACGTCCCGGGACTGGGCGAAGGCCGCGCCGACGGTCAGCTCGTGCGCGATCAGCAACGCGAACGGCAGCGTCGCGAGCATGACCACCGTGGCTGCCACCGCGACGAGACGACGCCCGGCCCGGAACGCGGCGAACACCGCGAACAGGTACGCCAGCGCGGGCACGTCGAGCCCGGTCGCCTGGTAGCCCAGGGCGCTCAGCCCCCCGGCCGCCAGCACGACCACCGGCGCCCGGCGGTGCGCGGCCAGCGCCAAGCCACCGGCGACCAGCAGCGCGTAGCCCACCGGCGCGAGATCCGTGGCGGGGTGCTGCCGGGACAGCGCGGTCACCAGCAGGATCGCCGCCATCCCGGCGCCGATCGCCCGGTCCCCGGCACGGCTCATGCCGGAAACCCTAGCCGGAGCGCCGCGCCGGCGACTCCTGCGCGCGGAGGATCTCGCGACTACCGCGGCCGCGGTAGATCCGCCGGTCCTGCGGCACCGGCGGCAGCGCGGATTGCCTGCCTCCGCCGGACGACGGACGGCGGTGATCCGCGCAGGATGTGCCGGAAAGACCCTTACGGCAGAAGGAGCTCACGATGTTCGGATACACCCTCGCCCAGGCCGCCGACCCCGGCACGCTGACGTCGGGACGGCTCGTCGGTGCGGTGGCCGCGCTGGTGGCCGTGGCCGGAGTGGTCCTCGGTGCGCTCGCGGTCGCCCGGCACCGGCGACGCGGGTCCACCGCCGCCCTGGCCACCGGGGTGGCGGGCATGGCGGGCGGCGGCCTGGTGGTGGCGCTGGCCGAGGGCGGTCCCGGCACCGGTTACGGGATCGTCGGCGGGTTCGCGGCGGTGGCGATCGGGCTGATCGCCGCGGTCCTCGGCGGGCTGGGGCTGGCCCGGTCCCGGGCGTGAAAGCGGTCGCCACCCCCGCCCGCCGCTGTTAGCTTGCGACGGTGGATCTCTTCTCACGCTCGTGGGCGGCGCTGCGGGCCGCGGTCGCCGGGCTCGCCGACGACGACCTCGCCCGGCCGTCCGGGTGCGCCGGCTGGCTGGTCCGGGACCTGGTGTGCCACCTGATCATCGACGCCCAGGACGTGCTGATCACGCTGGCGACCCCGGCGGCGGAGGAACCGACCCGGGACGCGCTGACCTACTGGGAGGTCGGGGACACGCCGCCGACGGGCGAGGACCCGCTGGACGCGCTGACCGTCCGGCTGGCCGCCGCCTACCAGGAGCCGTGGCTGCTGAAGTTCCACCTCGACGACGTCGGCTCCGCCGCGGGGCGCGCGGCGGGCCTGGCCCACCCGGCGGCGCGGGTGCGGACCCGCGAACAGGTCCTCACCGTGGCCGACTACCTGTCCACCTACGTGGTGGAGTGGACGCTGCACCACCTCGACCTGGTGGCGCACCTGCCGTCGGTGCCCGGTCCGCCCGCCGACGGGCTCGCCGCGTCGCGGGCGATGCTGGAGAAGATCGCCGGAGCCGCGTTCCCGGCGTCGTTCTCCGACGCCGACGCGCTGCGCGTCGGCACCGGGCGGCGCGCGCCCACCGAGGCCGAGCAGGCGGCACTGGGCGAGGTGGCCGCGCGGGTGCCGGTGGTGCTCGGATGACGGCCGGGGTGATGCTGCCGCGCGACCTGGCGGCGGCGGAGATCGTGCCGTTCGCGCGGCGGGCCGAGGAGCTCGGGTTCGGCGAGGTGTGGGTCGTGGAGGACCTCGGGTTCCACGGCGGGATCGCGCAGGCGGCGACGGTGCTCGCGGTGACCCGGCGGATCCGCGTCGGGATCGGGATCCTGCCCGCGGGGGCGCGCAACGTGGCGTTCACGGCGATGGAGCTGGCGACGCTGGCGCACCTGCACCCGGGGCGGGTGGTGGCGGGCATCGGGCACGGGGTGCCCGGGTGGATGCGCCAGGTGGGCGCGTGGCCGTCGAGCCCGCTGACGTTGTTCGCCGAGTACGCGCGGGCGCTGACCGGGCTCATGCGCGGGGAGCGGGTCCGCGTCGAGGGCCGGTACGTGCGGCTGGCGGACGCCGGCCTGGAGTCGCCGCCGGAGACGGTTCCGCCGGTGCTCGCCGGGGTGCGCGGCCCGAAGTCGCTCGCCGTGGCCGGGGCCGAGCTGGACGGCGTGATCCTGGCCGAACCGGCGCCCGCCGAGTACATCGCCGCGGCCCGGCGCATCCTGCCCCCGCACGCGCGGGTCGTGGCCTTCGAGCACGCGGTGGTGCACCCCGACGCCGAGACGGCCCGGGCCCAGCTGCGGCCGCTGCTGGCGGAGGTCACGAAGCGGTCGCTGGTGCCGCACGTGGAGCCACTGCCGTTCGTGGCCGAGCTGCGTGAGCTGCGCGCGCGGCACGCGGACGCGGAGTCGTTCGCGGCGGCGTTGCCGGGGGAGTGGGTGGACGCCCTGACACTGGCCGGTCCCGCGGACGCGGTGCGGCAGCGGATCGCCGGGCTGGGTGCGGACTCGGTGGTGATGATCCCGGTGGGCCGCGATCGGCCGGCCGCGCTGGAGGCGCTGGCGACGGCGCTGTGAGAACCGCCGATCAGCCGGCCGCCGCGGTGATCGCCGAGATCACCGCGGGACCGTCCAGCAGGACCGGGTCGTTGTGGTCGGCGCCGGGCACCTCGACCGCCCGCCCGCGCGCCGCCGCGGCCACCGCCCGGCTCTGCTCCGGCGGCACGATCGTGTCCGCGCCGCCGTAGACCACCGTGACCGGCGCGGGCACCCGCGCGACCCGCTCGGCGACCGGGAAGGTGTCCAGCAGCAGCAAACGCACCGGCAGGAACGGGTAGTGCCGGCGGGCGACCGCGGCGAGGTCGGTGAACGGCGACCGCAGCACCAGCGCGGCCGGCGGGAAGTCGACGGCGAGCCCGGCCACCACCGCGGCCCCCAGGCTCTCGCCGAAGTACACCAGCGGCACCCGCGCCCGCGCGGCCAGGAACTCCCGCGCCGCCCGCACGTCCAGCGCCAGCCCGGCCTCGGTGGGCGAGCCCGGGTTGCCGCCGTACCCGCGGTAGTCCAGCAGCAGGGTCGCGAGCCCAGCCGCGTGCAGGGCCCGCGCGAGCGGCGTGCGCAGCGACCGGTTCCCGGCGTTGCCCGGCGCCACCAGCACCGCCGCGCGGGCGCCCTCGACCGGGAAGTACCAGGCGGTGAGGGTCAGCCCGTCGGCGGTGCGCAGCGGGACGTCCCGGCCGCCGGGCAGGACCTGCGCCGCGGACGGCACCGGCCCGCCCGAGGGCAGGTAGATGAGCTTGCGCTGGAACGCGAAGGCGCTGCCGAACACCACCGCCACGATGATGACGACCACCGTGGCGCCGATCAACATCCGCCTGCGCACCACCCCATCATCCGCATGTGTCCGCGGTCATCGGCAGAATCGGGCCATCGTGTTAAAAAGGCGCATGTGATCGCGCGCTCCCCGACCGGGGTCGGCCACGGGGGAGCGCGGCAGGAGTACGTCGACGTACGACACCCGGCGTTCGTCGTCCGAGCGTGGACGAGGTGATTCGATGCTGGTCGGAGTGCTGAAGGAGGCCACCCCCGGCGAGACGAGGGTGGCCGCGACCCCCGCGACGGTGGCCCAGCTGCTCAAGCTCGGGTACGAGGTCGTGGTGGACCCGGGCGCCGGGGAGCTGGCGAGCTTCTCCGACGAGGCGTACGCCGAGGCGGGAGCGTCGATCGGGAACGCCGTGCAGGCGGAGATCGTCCTGGGGGTGAACGCGCCGGCCAAGGAGCAGCTGGACGCGCTGAAGCCGGGCGCGACGCTGATCAGCCTGCTGGCCCCGGCCCTGAACCAGGAGCTGGTCGACGACCTGGCGAACCGGCCGATCACCGCGATGGCGATGGACGCGGTGCCGCGGATCTCGCGGGCGCAGTCGCTGGACGTGCTGTCCTCGATGGCGAACATCGCCGGGTACCGGGCCGTGGTGGAGGCGGCGCACACGTTCGGCCGGTTCTTCACCGGCCAGGTCACCGCGGCGGGCAAGGTGCCGCCGGCGAAGGTGCTCGTGGTCGGGGCGGGCGTGGCGGGTCTGGCCGCGATCGGCGCCGCCGGGTCGCTGGGCGCGGTGGTGCGGGCGACCGACCCGCGGCCGGAAGTCGCCGACCAGGTGAAGTCCCTGGGCGGGGAGTACCTGTCGATCGAGGCGCCGGACGTCGAGGTGTCGGCGACCGGCTACGCCAAGGAGATGAGCGACGACTACAAGGCCCGCGAGCGGCAGCTCTACGAGGAGCAGTGCCGCGACGTGGACATCATCATCACCACCGCGCTGATCCCCGGCAGGCCCGCGCCGCGGATCATCACCGCGGACATGGTGGCGTCGATGCGGCCGGGCAGCGTGATCGTGGACATGGCCGCCGCCAACGGCGGCAACGTCGAAGGCACGGTCGCCGGCAAGGCCGTCACCACGGACAACGGCGTGACGATCCTCGGCTACACCGACCTGCCCGGCCGGTTGCCGGCGCAGTCCTCGCAGCTGTACGGCACGAACCTGGTCAACCTGATGAAGCTGGTGACCCCCGGCAAGGACGGCACCCCGGTCTTCGACCTCGACGACATCGTCGTCCGCTCGATGACCGTGGTGCGCGACGGCGAGCTGTTGTGGCCGCCGCCCCCGGCGCCGGTGTCGGCGGCCCCGGCGCAGGCGGCGCCGAAGGCCGCGGCCCAGGAGCCGGAGCCGGCGAAGAAGAAGCTGTCCCCGGCCGGCCGGATCGGGGTGACCGCGGTGGCGGGCGCGCTGGTGTTCCTGCTGGTCGCGGCGTCGCCGCCGGCGCTGCAGGGGCACCTGACGGTGTTCGCGATGGCGGTGGTGATCGGGTTCTACGTGATCGGGCACGTGCACCACGCCCTGCACACGCCGCTGATGTCGGTGACCAACGCGATCTCCGGGATCATCGTGGTCGGCGCGCTGCTGCAGGTCGGGCACGGCGGCGGGGTGGTCACCTGGCTGGCGTTCGCGGCGATCCTGCTCGCCTCGATCAACATCTTCGGTGGGTTCGCCGTCACCCGGCGCATGCTCTCGATGTTCTCCCGCAGCTGAGCCGGATCAGGAGACCACAGTCATGACTCTCGACACGATCGCGCAGGCGGCCTACCTGGTCGCCGCGTTGTTGTTCATCCTGGCGCTGGCGGGGCTGTCCAAGCACGAGACCGCCAAGACCGGCAACGGGTTCGGCATCGCCGGCATGGTCGTCGCGCTGGCCGCGACCATCGCGCTGGCCGTGCACCGCGACATCTCCACCCTGGGCGTGGTGCTGCTGGTGGTCGCGATGGTGCTGGGCGCCGCCGTCGGCCTGCAGCGGGCCCGCGTGGTGCAGATGACCGGCATGCCCGAGCTGATCGCGCTGCTGCACTCCTTCGTCGGCCTGGCCGCGGTGCTGGTCGGGTGGAACGGCTACCTGGAGGTGGAAGCGCATCCCGAGGGCGCCGAGGCGCGGACGCTGGCCGCGCTCGGGCTGGGCGGGATCCACTCCGCCGAGGTGTTCATCGGCGTGTTCATCGGCGCGGTGACGTTCACCGGGTCGATCGTGGCGTTCCTGAAGCTGTCCGCGCGGATCGACTCCAAGCCGCTGGTGCTGCCCGGCAAGAACGTCCTCAACCTCGGCGCACTGGCGGTGTTCGTGGCGCTGACGGTGTGGTTCGTGATCGACCCGCAGCTGTGGCTGCTGATCGTGGTCACCGTGGTGGCGCTCGCGCTGGGCTGGCACCTGGTGGCCTCGATCGGCGGCGGGGACATGCCGGTGGTGGTGTCGATGCTCAACAGCTACTCCGGCTGGGCGGCCGCCGCGTCCGGGTTCCTGCTGGAGAACAACCTCCTCATCGTCACCGGCGCGCTCGTCGGCTCCTCCGGTGCCTACCTGTCCTACATCATGTGCAAGGCGATGAACCGGTCGTTCATCTCGGTGATCGCCGGTGGGTTCGGGATCGAAGCGGGCCCGTCGGACGACACGGACTACGGGGAGCACAAGGAGATCACCGCCGACGGCGCGGCCGAGCTCCTGGCCGACGCGAGCAGCGTGATCATCACCCCCGGCTACGGCATGGCCGTCGCGCAGGCGCAGCACGGGGTGGCCGAGCTGACCCGCCGGCTGCGGGAACGCGGGGTCGAGGTCCGGTTCGGCATCCACCCGGTCGCCGGGCGGCTGCCCGGCCACATGAACGTGCTGCTCGCCGAGGCCAAGGTGCCCTACGACATCGTCCTGGAGATGGACGAGATCAACGACGACTTCGCCGACACCGACGTCGTCCTCGTCATCGGCGCCAACGACACCGTCAACCCGGCGGCGGCCGAGGACCCCGGCTCGCCCATCGCGGGCATGCCGGTGCTGCGCGTGTGGGAGGCCAAGAACGTCGTGGTGTTCAAGCGGTCCATGTCCTCGGGCTACGCGGGCGTGCAGAACCCGCTGTTCTTCCGGGAGAACTCGGCGATGCTCTTCGGCGACGCGAAGGAACGGGTGGAGGACCTGCTCCGCGCCCAGCTCGCGCCGAGCACGGCCGGTGCCGGAGCACGCGCCGGGAGCTGAGCCGGCGGGAAAGCGTTTCCCCGGCGGACCGCGCGGCGGCCGGTCCGCCGGGGAAACTCCAGGTAACAGATCAAGGCCGATCACCCGGTTGATCTACCCACCTGCTATGTTCGCGCTCCCCACCGTCGAGAACTCCACAAGGACAACGACATGGAAACCGAGAGCGACCAGCACGCTGCTTCAACCGACGTGATAAGCAGCGCGGCCCACGCCGCCCGCCTGGTCATGTTGGACACCATGGACGAAAAGATCCGGTACGCGTGCGAGACCCTGGGCGAGCCCTCGACCTCCGACGTGCTGGCGTTCCTGGTGACCTACGGCGTGGTCACCAACCCCAAGCGCGAGCGGGCGGCCGTCGCGGAGCGGGTCGACAAGTGGCGGAAGGAGCGCGGGCTCGGCGACACCGGGGACCTGCCACGGCTGTCGGTGAAGATGCTGGCCGAGCTGGACGGCCGCCGGGACGCCGACGCCGACGAGGCCGAGCCGGCCGGCGACGAGACCGACACGCCCACCGGCGACACCACGGACACCGCCGCGGCCGAGAAGCCGGCCAAGCGCAAGTCGCCGGAGGGGTCGCGCGGGTTCTACCTGGTGGCGTTCATGTCGCTGCTGGTCTCGGTGGACACCTCGTGGCGGTTCTTCGGGGAGAAGCTCGGGATCACCAACGTCTACGAGCGCGCCGCGATGTTCGCCGTGGTCGAGGTCGCGCTGATCGCGTGCGGGTTCGCGATGCGCGCCGAGATCCGCAGCCCCAAGGGCAAGCCCGGCCCGGCCCGGCTCATCCTGTGGGCGCTGTGCGCCGCGTCCGGCTACATGGCCTTCGACCTGGCCGGCCCGGTGTCCGGCCTGGCGCGGGTCACGCTCGGCCCGGTGCTCGGCGTGGTCATGCTGCACCTGGCGCTGGGCATCGAGCTGCGGCACACCCGCAACCGCGTCACCACGTGGTCGCGGGTCAGCCGTGAGCTGAAAGAGCGCTTCCTGTCCCGCCTCGGCCTGGGTGACGACGAGCGGGACGCCCTGGCCCGCACCCGGGACCGCGCGGCTCGTCGTGCCGCGCACCTGGCTCGCGCGTCCTGGTTCACGCCGTTCCGCAAGACGCGGCTGGACCGCGCGCTGCGGGCGGCCAACGCCGCGCACGACGACCGGATGCGCGCCCGGCTGATGGCGGAGCTGGCCGCCGTCCAGCACGCCGACGAACTGCGCAGGCTGGACCTGGCCTCGCCGTGGTCGGACTCGCTGTCCAACAGCCTGAAGTTCCTCAAGCGCTGAGGTCCGGTTGCCGGGAACGGCCGCGCGCCCCCGGGCGCGCGGCCGTTTTCAGTCCGGAGTGGACGGCAGGCCGTGTGCCTCGAGCCAGGCCCTGGCCCGGCGCGGGGACGCGCGGGCCAGCCACGCGTCCTGCACGATCTCGGCCAGCTCGTCGTAGCCGAGCCGGTCGAGGTGCGCCTCCCGCAGCAGCACGGACGGGTGGCCGCGGAAGTGGGGCGTGGTGAAGAACGGCGAGCCCTCGTCGGCGACGAGGGCTTCCTTGTCCGCCTCGGAGGCGACCCAGAAGACGATCACGTCCGGGTAGCGCTCACCGGTGTCCGGGTCGGCCGCGTCCGGGCGCGGGTTGCGGAAGAACACGAACGACTTGCCGCCGACCTGGTAGACGGGCCTGCCGCGGGTGCCGTCGAGGCGCTGCACGTGCGGCATGCCCATCGCCAGGTCGTGCACGTCCTGGACGCGGGCCCGCCGGCCGGTCAGCCGACCGCCTCGTCGGTGGGCCCGAGGCCGGTCTCGTCGACCGAGGACGTGCCGCCGCCGCCGGTGAGGCGCTGCCCGAGCAGGGCCTTGCCCTGCTCGGCTCCCTTGCGGCTCTCGCCCTGGGCGCGGCGGAAGAACTCGGCCAGCTCGGTGTCGCCGTCCCGCTCGGCGTCGGCGACGTACTGTTCCAGCCGCAGCGCGTTGCTGAGACAGGCCTCGACGAACCAGATGATGTTGTAGTCCTTGTCCTGCGTGCCGGTGACGTGCCCGGTCTCGCTCGTCGACATCGGTCCTCCTTCCGGTTGACGACGACGGGTACCCGCGGCCGCGCACGGTCAAGCGCACCCCGGGCGAGTTCCTGCGCCGGCGCGGCACGACAGCAGGGGTGCCGCCGCTGCCTGAGCGAGGAGGTGCGAGCCGGCCGGGCTTCGGCTGGCTTTCGCCCAGGGCGGCGTGGCGGTAGCCACTCGCCGCGCCTTCTCCGGCCACCCCCAGCGTGTGGGCGCCGCCGCCCGCCGTGCGGCCGCGGCTGGCCGTCGTCTCCGTGCTTGCGCCGCCGCTCTCGGTCCGAGCACCGCCTGGCCGGCTCCAGCCTGCGGCTTAACCGGGCCGCCTCCGGTCGTTAGCGTGGCGTCATGTGGGTGCGCCGTTGGCTGCCGCGTGGGCTCGCGCTGGCGAGTGGCTGCCTGCTGGTCCTCGCCTACCCCGCGCCGGCCCTGGGGTGGCTCGCCTGGGCCGGGCTCGTTCCGGTGCTGCTCCTGTGCGCCCGCGCGGGCTCGGTGCGCGAGGCCGCCTGGCGGGGCTCCCTCGCCGGGGCCGGGTTCTTCCTCACGCTCTTCCAGTGGGTGCTGCCGCACGTCGGGCTCCTCGCCCCGGTGCTCGGCCTCGTCGGCGGCCTGCTCTGGGTTCCCGTCGGCGTCGTGGCCCAACGGCTGCTGCGGGAACCCACCGCGGGCCGCACGCTTCTGGCCGTCGTCGTCCTGCCGTCCGTCTGGGTGGGCGTCGAGGCGGTGCGCTCCTGGGAACACCTCGGCGGCGCCTGGGGACTCCTCGGGCTCACCCAGTGGCAGGCACGACCGGTGCTGGCGCTCGCGTCCCTCGGCGGCGTCTGGTTGCTCAGCTTCGTCCTCGTCGCCGTCAACGCCGGCCTCGCCGCCGCCCTCCTCCCCGGCCGCGCCCGGCCGCTCGGCGGCGCGCTCGCCCTCGGCATCGTCGCACTCGTCCTCGGGTACGGCCTGCTCCGGCCCGACCCCGTCCCCTTCGGCAGCGTCCGCGTCGCCGGCGTGCAGCCCGGCCTCGTGCACGGCGTCGAGGAACGCTTCACCACCCACCTGAACCTGACCCGCCAAGCCGCCGGCCGCGGCCAGGCCGTCGTGGTGTGGGGCCAGAGCAGCACCCCCTTCGACCCCGCCCGCCGCCCGGGCGCGGTGGCCCGGCTGCGGGAGACCGCCGCCGCGGTGGGCAGTGACGTGCTGGTCAACGTCGACGCCCGCGCCGCCGACGGGCGCATTCGCAAGACCACCCAGCAGTACGGTCCGGACGGCTTGACCGCGACGTACGAGAAACGCCGCCTGGTCCCGTTCGGCGAGTACGTGCCGCTGCGCCCCCTGCTCGGCGGCCTGTTGCGCGACACCGGCATCGCTGAGGAGGACCGCGCCCCGGGCGCGGCGCCGGTGATCCTGCGCCTCGGCACGGCCGACGCGGGACCGCTGATCTCCTACGAGTCGATGTTCCCCGACCTGCGCCGCGAACTCGTCCGCCTCGGCGCCGACGTGACGATCGTGCAGGGCTCGCTCACGTCGTTCCACGGCACCTGGGCCCAGCCGCAACAGGCGAGCGCCGAAGCGGTCCGGGCCGTCGAAACGGGCCGGTCCGCCGTCCTGGTCGAGCTGAACGGCACCTCGGCCGCCTTCGACGCGCAGGGCAGGCGGCTGGCCTGGATGCCGCCGGACGAGCGCGGGATCTTCGTGGTCGACGTCCCGCTGTACGAGGGGACCACCCCGTACGTCCGGTGGGGCGACTGGGTCCCGGCCGCCGCGTTCGCGATCACCGCCGTCGCCGCCGGCTGGGCGCTGGTGAACCGGTCAGGAATCAAGAAGCGCAGGTCAGGGCACGGGGAATAGCGTTGCTGTCATGACCTCGATCGACACCATCACCCTCGAAGTGGCCGACATCGCCGCCGCCGAACGCTTCTACGCCGACGCCTTCCCGCTCGGCTCCCGGCTCCGCCTGCGGGCCGCGCGGGAGGAGACCACCGGCTTCCGCGGGTTCACCCTCTCGCTCATCGTGTCCCAGCCCGCCGACGTGGCGGAGCTGTTCCAGTCCGCCGTGGACGCCGGGGCCACCGTGCTCAAACCCGTCGCGAAGAACATGTGGGGCTGCGGCGGTGTGGTCCAGGCGCCGGACGGCACGATCTGGAAGGTCGCCACCCCGGCGAAGAAGAACACCGGCCCCGCCACCCGGAACGTGGAGAACATCGTGCTCCTGCTGGGCGTGTCCGACGTGGCCGCGAGCCGGAAGTTCTACACCGACCACGGCTTCACCGTGGCGAAGAGCTTCGCCCGCATGTACGTCGAGTTCGCCGCCGGGGACGGCCCGGTCAAACTGGGCCTGTACCGGCGCCGGGCGCTGGCCAAGGACGCCGGCGTGCCCCCGGAGGGCAGCGGATCACACCGCATCGCCATCAGCGGCGACGGCGGCCCGTTCACCGACCCGGACGGGTTCGCCTGGGAAGCCACCGCGGCCGCGGCGCTGTCCTGATGTGCCTCCACCAGCCACCCGCACACCTACGCACCCCAGGAGGAACCACCATGAGCCGCACCAAGACCAGTGACTACGACGGATTCAGCGCCGAGGAGCGCGCCGTGATGAAAGAGCGCGCGCAGGAGCTGAAGAAGGAAGCGCGCCGCAAGTCGGCCGCGGACAAGGCCGCCGAGGCCGAGCGGGACGTGCTGGCGAAGATCGCCGACATGCCCGAGGCCGACCGGGTCCTGGCCGAGCGCGTGCACGCCCTGGTCAAGGCCAACGCGCCGATGCTCGCGCCGAAACTCTGGTACGGCATGCCCGCCTACGCCCGCGACGGCAGGATCGTGTGCTTCTTCCAGAGCGCGGAGAAATTCAAGGCGCGCTACGCCACCCTCGGGTTCGACACCGAGGCGAACCTGGACGACGGGCCGATGTGGGCGACCTCGTTCGCCCTGACCGAGATCACGCCCGAGGTCGAGGAGCGCATCGCCGCCCTGGTGCGGCAGGCGGTCAGCTGAGGGCGGCGATCAGGCCGTCCAGCCCGTCCACCCGCAGGTCGAACGCGTCCGGGTCCGACGGCGGATCCCCGGCGGGCCGGTGCACGTAGGCGGTCCGCATGCCCGTCGCCTGGGCGCCGCGCAGGTCCCAGGCGTGGGCGGCGACCATCAGCACGCGGTCCGGCGCGCAGCCGGCGGTGCCGATCGCGTGCTGGTAGATCTCCGGCGCCGGCTTGTAGGCGCGGACGTCCTCACTGGACAGCGCCTGGTGCCAGCGCAGCCCGGCGTGCGCGTGGAGCCGCAGCAGGGCGGCGTGGCTCGCGTTGGACAGGGCGAGCACGGGAAACCGCCGCGACAGCCGCTCCAGCCCGGCGACGGAATCGGGCCACGCGGGCAGCCGCTGCCCCGCGGTGGCCAGCCGCGCGGCGACCGCCGGATCGGTGACCCCGGCGCGTTCGGCGACCAGCCGCGCGGCCTCGGTGTCGAGGACCTCGGAGGGGGCGTAGGCGCGGTCCCCGCGCCCGATGCGGGCCTGCTCGCGCTCGACGTGCTCCTGCCACAGCCGGAGGTGTTCGTCGCCGGCCCCAGGTATCGCCTCGCGGATCGCGGCGCGCAGCCCGCTGGGTTCGTCGACGAGCGTGCCGAGCACGTCGAAGACGACGACCTCGATGTCGTGGATGCCGGACACGCCGCCCCCTGTCACCGGTTGAACTGGTGACGATCTTGCCGCCGCCGGCGTCACCGGTCAAGCTGGTGACGTGGAGTTCGCCTTCGTGAGCGGTGACCCGGCCCTCGACCTGGCCGGCACGGTGCTGGCCCGCCGGGACGCCCCGGTGGACCTGCTGCCCGCGCCCGCGGACCTGGCGCGGTGGGTGGCCGCCTGCCCCGGCCTGCCGGACCGGGTGCGGGTGGACCGCGCCGGCTTCGAGCTGGCGCGCTCGCTCCGGGAGGCGTGCTACCGGCTGGCGCTCGACCGGGTGCACGGCCGGCCGTTCGACGCGGCGAGCCTGGCGATCGTCAACCGCGCCGCCGCCGCGCCGCCGCCGGTGGTCGAACTCGGCGACGCGGGCCTGCGCGTGTCGGGGAACCTCCGCGCGGTGCTGGCGCAGATCGCGCGCGGCGGGATCACGGTGCTCGCCGATCCCGCCGCCCGTGTCAAGGAATGCGGCCGCGCCGGGTGCACGCGCCTCTACCTCGACCGGTCCCGCGGCGCGCGGCGCACCTGGTGCGGGATGGCGGAGTGCGGCAACCGGGTCAAGGCCGCGGCCTACCGCGCACGCCGGAAAACCCCGGCCTGACGGGTCATTCCCGCACCCGGGCCAGGATCCCGGTCGAGAGCCCGGCGCACCGCGTCCGGCACGCCGTCGCGGCGCAGGTCGTCCCGGAACTGCTCGTTGAGCCCGCCCGGGGTGGTGTGGCGGGTGCTCATCACGGTCAGCGAGTCCGGCCGCTCCAGCAGTGAGGAGCCCAGCTCGCCGAAGACGTGCGTGACGAAGGCGCTCGCCGCGCCGGGGTCCACGCCGCGGGCGGCCATCCAGTCCACGATGGTGCCGAGGTAGTCCAGGTGCGCGGAGAACGCCGCGGTCGCGCCGTGGAACGTGTCCAGCGCTGCCTCGTCGCCGGGCACCAGCACGCCGCCCACGCGGGTGAACAGCTCGCGCGCCACGGCGTTGTCCGGGTACATCACCGTCAGGCTCCGGCGGCGCGTGGCCTGGGGGAGCGGAATGGACCGGACCACCGCGCCGGCCGGAGCCGACCACGCGCGCAGCCGCTCCGGCGGCACCCCGGCGGTCGCGCTGATCAGCACGTGCTCCGGCCGGAACGACAGCTCCGCCAGCACGTCGCGCGCCACCGGGGCGGGGACCGCGAGCACGATCGCCGGGGCGTGGTCGAGCACGTCCTGGTTGTCCGCGCACACCCGCACGTTCGGAAACCGCTCGGCGAGCCGGGCGGAGACCGCGCGCCCGCGCGGTGACAGGAACACCTCCGGCGGATCGGCGGCCGTGCTCAGCCCTGCCACGATCGCGGCGGTGATCTCGCCCGTGCCCACGAACCCGTATCGCATGCTCACACCGCTCGCAGGTCTCGTTCGACGGCTTCCAGCTCGGCCGCCGTGCCCTGCACCTTCGGCCCGGTGAACCACTTCCGCGCCGAGGCGAACCACCACACCGCCGCGCCGCCCAGCACGACGAGGAACGCGATCGGCGTGTAGTTGAAGGTGCTCACCGTCACCGGGTACGACTGCGGCAGCAGGAACAACACGAAGATCACCACCACCCACGCCGTCGCGACGGCACCGACCGGCCGTCCCCACCGCCCGAGGTGCCACGGGCCCCGCTCGAACTCGGCGCCCTTGCGCACCCGCAGGAACACCGGGATGACGTAGGCGACGTACAGCCCGACGGTCGCGATCGAGGTCACCGCGGCGTACGCGGTGGCGCTCCACAGGTACGGCAGCGCGAGGATCAGCGCGCCGGTCGCGGACAGCCACACCGAGTTCGTGGGGGTGCGGGTGCGCTTGTTGATGCGGTGCCACACGCGGGAGCCGGGGATCGCGCCGTCGCGGGCGAACGCGTAGATCATCCGCGAGTTCGCCGTCACCGACGCCATCCCGCAGAACAGCTGCGCGCCGATGGCGATCAGCAGCAGGAACTTCCCGGTGGTCGCGCCGGCCGCGTCGAGGAAGATCTGCGCCGGCGGCACCCCGGTCGCCGTGTTCACCGCGCCGTCGTAGTCCTGGATCGCGAACGTCAGGCCCAGCAACAGGATCCAGCCCGCGACGAGCGACACCAGGATCGAGTTCACGATCCCGCGCGGGCCCGCCGTGGCCGCGTTCTTCGTCTCCTCGGTCATGTGCGCGGAGGCGTCGTAGCCGGTGAGCGTGTACTGCGCGACCAGCAGCCCGAGCGCGAACACGTACGGTGCGAAACCCCAGCCGGTGTTGTTCACGAAGTGGCCGAACACGAACGACGCGGACTGGTGCCGGTCGGGAACGAACACCAGCACCCCGACGATCACCAGCACACCGGTCAGGTGCCACCACACGCTGACGTTGTTGAGCACGGCCACCAGCCGCACGCCGAACGTGTTCAGCAACCCGTGCACCACCAGGATGATCGCCAGCAGCAGGATCGTGTGCCCGGGCGTGGCGGCGAACCCGAACTGCAGGTCCAGGAACGCGTTGAGGAACAGCGCGGCGCCGAAGTCGATACCCGCGGTGACCGCGACCTGGCCGATGAGGTTGAACCACCCGGTGAACCAGGACCAGGCCGCGGCCGAGCGGCGCGGCGCGAGCTTCGCCGCCCAGTAGTAGAGCCCGCCCGCGGTCGGGTAGCTCGAGCACACCTCCGCCATGCCGAGGCCGACGAGCACCACGAACACCCCGACCAGCGGCCATCCCCAGATCATCGCGGCCGGGCCGCCGGTGTCCAGGCCGAACCCGTAGAGCGTCAGGCAACCGGACAGGATCGAGATGATGGTGAAGGAGACGGCGAAGTTGGAGAACCCGGACATCGTGCGCCGGAGTTCCTGGGCGTAGCCGAGCTGGTGCAGCCGGGTGCTGTCGGGGTCCACGGGCTCACCTCGGTGTTCGGTCGACCGGGTGCCCGAACGGTAGTGGCCGGCCGCGACGAGCGTCAAGGTCCGTTCGGGTGTCCACATCGGACTCGGCCCGGCCGGTCGGCGGAACGTGGCGCAGCAGACGGAGGATCAGCACGGCCACGACGGCGAGGGCGGCCGCGCTGATCACCGCGACCAGGTGCAGGCCGTCGACGAAGGCCGCGCGGGCCGGGGTGAGCAGCGCCCGGGCCAGGTCTGCGGGCAGGTGCTGAGCGACGGCCACCGCGTCGGCGAGGCTGTCCCGCGCGGCGGCGGGGACGTTCTCCGGCGGCGTGAAGCGGCTGGTGTAGACCGCGGCGCCGATGCTGCCGAGCGCGGCGAGCCCGAACGCGAACCCGAACTGGCCGCTGGTCTCGTTGAGCGCAGCCGCGGAGCCGGCCTTCTCCGCGGGCGCGGAGCCCAGGACCAGGCCGGTGCTCAGCGTCACCAGCGGGCCGGCGCCGAGGAAGATCAGCGCGAACCCGGTCGCCAGGGTCGCCGGGCCCGAGGTGGTGCCGGTGCGGGTGAGCACGATCAGCCCGCACACCGAGATCGCCAGCCCGGCGGCGATCAGGTGCGCGGGCCGGAACCGGCGGGCGAGGACCGGCGATACGACGAACGAGACGGTGTTGGCGGCGATCGCCGGCATCATCCACAGCGCCGCGCCCAGCGGCGAGAGGCCCTCGACCAGTTGCAAGTCCTGGGTGATGAACAGCATCAGCGCGCCGATCAGCAGCGTGCCGGACATCATCGCGCCCAGCGCCGTGCCGAACGAGCGGTTCGCGAACAGGCGCAGGTCCAGCAGCGGGTGCTCCAGGCGGCGCTGGCGGCGCGCGAACACGGCGGCGAAGACGATCCCGGTGGCGAGGCTCGCGAGCGGCAGCGGGCGCCAGCCGTCGTGGGCCAGTTCCTTGAGCCCGTGGATCGCGGGGATCACCGCGGCCAGGGACAGCGCGACGCTGACCAGGTCGGGTGTGCCGGCGTGCGGGTCGCGGTGCTCGGGCAGCAGGACCGGGCCGGCCACCAGCAGCAGCACCATCGCGGGCACGCCGAGCAGGAACACCGAGCCCCACCAGAAGTGCGCGAGCAGGGCGCCGCCGGCCACCGGGCCGATCACCGCCCCGGCCGAGAAGCACAGGCCCCACAGCCCGATCGCCAGCCCCATCTGCCGCGGGTCGCGGAACAGGGTGCGGATCAGGGACATCGTGGAGGGCGCGAGGACCGCGCCGGCCACGCCGAGGGCGGCGCGCGCGGCGATCAGCATGGCCGGGCTGGTGGCGAACGCGGCGGCGACGGAGGCCGCCCCGAACGCCGCCGCGCCGAGGAGCAGTAGTTTTCGCCGGCCGATGCGGTCGCCGAGGGTGCCCATGGTGATGAGGAACCCGGCCATGGCGAAGCCGTAGACGTCGGTGATCCACAGCTGCTCGACGCTGCTCGCGCCGAGGTCGGCCGCCAGGCGCGGCAGGGCGAGCAGCAGGACGTGGACGTCGAGGGAGACGAGCAGGGTGGGCAGGGCGAGCACGGCGAGCGCGAGCCACTCCCGCCGCCCGGCCCGCGCCGGGATCGTGTGGGTCATGCGAGGTCCTTCCCTTCCGTGGATGTCACGGGCAGGTCGGAGCGGCCGCGCGTTTCTCGACACCGGGCGCCGGCGGGTTTCCGGCATCCGGCGGCCGCCGGGCCGGCCCTGGCTTGCGGGCAGGTGGGTGCGCGCGATGGAGGCGCACGGGTGGCGCCGGGTGGCCGCCGGGTTTCCGGCATCCGGCGGCCGCCGGGCCGGCCCTGGCTTGCGGGCAGGTGGGTGCGCGCGATGGAGGCGCACGGGTGGCGCGGGGTGGCCGCCGGGTTTCCGGCATCGGCGGCTGGCGGGAGAGGCGGAGGTGGCGTACAGCTGGGTGGTGTGTGGTGACGGGCCCGAGGCGGCCGCCCGATTCGACATCTGGGGGTGGCCGGTCGGGCGCGTGGGCCCGCGGTGTCGCGGGCGTGGCGCGAGGTGGCCGCCGCTTCTCGGCACCCGGCGGCCGCCGGGCTGGCCTTGGCTCGTGGGCGGCTGGGTGGCGCGGGGTGGTCGCCGGACTCGGCATCCGGCGGCCACCCCGACACCTCAGCTCGCCGGGAGCTCCGCGAACCGGCGGGTGATGCGCGGGTCCGTGGACTCCACCGGCGCCTCCGTGCGCACCCAGCCCTCGCCGCCGAAGTAGCGTCGCACGATGTGCTCCGCCGTGCGGGTCGCCACCGCTTGGCTGGTCAGCGTCGGGTTCGGGCCGCCGAGTGCGTTGGCCAGCGCGGAGTTGTCGGCCACGAACAGGCGCCGCACCCAGCGCGCCTCCGCCGCGTCGTCCAGCACCGAGTCGCGTTCGGACAGTCCCATCCGCATCGACGAGTGGACGTGCAGGATCAGCGGCGGCCAGTCGATCCGGAACACCTTCCGGGCCCCGGCCGCGCGCACCACCTCGACCGCCTTGCGGGCCAGGAACTCCCGGTTCGCCACCGTGCGCGCCGAACGTGCCCGGTGCCGCATCTCGACCTTCGCCACCGGCCCGTGCTCGTCCGCGGGCAGCGCCGACAGCGTCGCCCGGTTGTGCGGCTCGACGTCGTCGTCGGTCATCACCAGGATGTTGAACAGCCGGTCCGCGCCGTGGGTGAGCACCTCCTTCAGCTCCTCGCCCAGCAGCCGCCCGGCCGGGCCGTCCCACGGGCCGGTGAAGCCGCGCCCGTTGCCGTACCGCCCGCGGATCCCGCTGTCGGAAAAGGTCAGCGCGAACTGCTGGATCGCCGGCGGCAGCCCGACGTTCATGATCCCGCCACGGCCCGGGAAGTCCGCCCGCGCCGCCGACGCCGCACCCTTGGTGGACCCGGTGTAGTCGTCGAACAGCCCGATCACCCAGTCGAAGTAGTGGTCGGTGTAGCCGCGGCCGACCCAGTCGTTGGGGTTGGGCAGCCCGCTGTTGAACCACAGCCGCGGGTTCTCGGTGCAGCCCGCGGACAGCACCACCACCCGGGCGTCCTCGGAGTGCTCCTCGCCGGTGGTCACCGAGCGCCACGACACGCCGGTCGCCACCGTCTCGCCGCCACGCCGCTCGGACCGGATCCGGGTGACGAACGCGTCGGTGACCAGCGAGACCGGCTTGCCGTGCGGCGACCACGCGTCGGCGGTCAGCGCCATCGGCATGTAGGAGTTGTCCGCCGACCGCTTGGCCGCCAGGGTGCGCGGCGCGCCCGCCGGGTGCTTGCACCCCTGGAAGCAGTACCCGCAGAACGTGCAGCCGGTGGCCAGCGGCCACCGCACGCGCGGGTCGTCGTGCCCGCTGAACCGGCCCGCGGTGCCGCCGGGCGGCAGGATCGCGTTCTCCTGCGGCCGGTAGGAGTCACCGGTCGTGGTCTTCGTGGTCTGCAACGCCATGCCGAGCTTCTCGCAGCCGCGGAAGAACACCGACTCCTTGGTGCCCATCGCCGCGGTGTGCACCGGCAGCGTCGCCTCGACCCATTCGTAGTAGGGCACCAGATCGGCGTAGGTGAACGGGAACAGGTGCGCGGTGTCGTAGGCGGCCGCGTCAGCGCCGTCGTAGCCGGCGAACACGCCCGGGTAGGCGCGCGGCGAGTTGCCGAAGTAGTGCTGGGTGGTGCCGCCGACCCCGGCCAGCTGCCACAGCAGCGAGTTCTGCGGGGTCTCCCGGAACCAGGCCGGCCGCGAGCGGTCCGACGGCCCGAACCGCAGGAACCCGGTGAGCGGGTTGTTCGCGTCGTTCTCGTAGTGCGTCCAGCCGGTCTCCGGGTCGGCGTACCCGCCCGCTTCCAGGACCAGCACGTCCAGGCCCCGGGCGGCCAGTTCCTTCGCGACCACCGAACCGCCGGCCCCGGCGCCGATGACGATGACGTCCCGCATCAGACGTTCTCCACCTTCGTGCGGCCCTGGTAGTACCCGAGGAAGTCGTCCCAGCCGTGCACCACGCCGTGCGGCTGGTACCCGGACAGCTGCCAGCCGACGGGCCGGGCGCTGAGGGACTTCGTGGCCGGGTCGAACACCGCCCACTCGCAGGCGCTGCCGTAGGCCGCGAACTCCAGCACGGCACCGGCCACGAACCGCAGCATCCCGGACACCGAGCCCTGGACCGGCTCGGGCAGGTTCGCGTCCAGCAGCGACACCAGGCCCGCGTGCGGCCCCTCCAGTCGTTCGAACACGCGGCACTTGTCCGCATAGGACAGCCGGGCGAACGGGGAGAGGAACGCGCCGCTCAGCGCGAGCGGGTTCACCTCGGTCGCCACCAGGTTCAGCAGCATCGCGATCGCCGACGACAGCGGCAGCGTGTCGTCGTTCTCCAGCAGCGTGCGCAGCGCGGCGTCCAGGGTCCGCACCGTGCCGATCGGCAGGTCCAGCAGCGCGGACGGCAGCGGGGTGCCGGCCAGCCCGGTCGCCAGGCTCTGCGTGAGCGGGGTGGCGAGCTGCTCCGGGAACGGGACGTACTCGTCGAGGGCCTTGATCAGGAAGTCGGTGGCCCGGGCCTCCAGCGCGCCCGGCTCGGTGCGCGGGGTGCCCTGGGCGCGGGAGTAGGCGTCCGGGCCGGGGCAGGCCATCACGACCAGGCCGTTGAGGGTGTCGCGCGCCAGCTCGGCGAGCACCGGGCGGAGGGCGGCGACCACGTCGGTCAGCCCGGCGGCGCGGACCGGTCGCGGGGCGGCCGCGGCGGTGAGCCCGGGCAGCAGGCCGCCGGCGGCGACCGCGGCGCCCAGCACCCCGATCTTCGCCAGGAAGGCCCGGCGGCCGACGTCGTTGTCAGCGTGTGGCATCGATGTTCTCCTGTGGTGGGCGGCGAGTGCCCGGCGGCGGTGCCGGGCTTGCACCGGATGGAGCAATCCTCGGTGAACCGTTCACCGGCGCCCATGTCCCCGGCGACAACTCACCCGCGCGGGGTTTTGTGCCGGAGGACAAACCGGTCGCCGTTAAGCTTCCGGCGTGTCAACGGACATCTCGGGCATCGACGCCCTGGTCGACGCGCTGCTCGGCGAGCTGGACGACCTCGCCGACGCCGTCACCCGGCGCATCCGCCACGAGGTCGTGCTCTACCAGGCCGGCGACCCGGTGCCCACCTCCTCGCTGCGGCAGTCCGTGCGGGACAACGCCGAGCTGATCCTGCGGCAGTTCGTCAGCGACCACGCCCCCGACCTGTCCGCGCCGTGGGCAACCGGGCGCGAGCGCGCCCAGCAGGGGGCGCCGCTGCCGGAGGTGGTGCGGGCCTACCGCGTCGGGTTCGCGCACCTGTGGGACGCGCTGGTCGCCAAGGCGCGCGCATCGTCCTCGGTGGACGACCGGGTGCTCGTCGATTTCGCCGCGACGGTGTGGCGGCTGGTCGGCACCTACACCGACGCGATGGCCGACGCCTACCGGGACACCGCCTCGCAGATCATGCTGGAGCGCGAGCACGAGCGGTCGATGCTGGTCGAGGCGTTGTTCACCGGTGTCCTCGCCCAGGACACGCTGTGGGAGGCCGCACAGACGCTGGGACTGCCGGTGGAGGGTTGTTTCGTCGTCGTGGCCGCGGAGATCCCCGAGCTGGGCAAGCGGTCCCTGGTGGGCATCGAGTCACGGCTGCGGTCGGACGGGATCCGCTCGGCGTGGCGGCTGTCGCCCGAGGAGCACATCGGCGTGCTGGCGCTGCCGTACCCGTCGCTGGGGGAACGGCTGCCGGACCTGCTGCGCGGCCGCGCCACGGCGCGGATCGGGCTCAGCCCCGCCTACCCCCACCTGCGGGAAACCCCGCGGGCGCTGCGGCTGGCGCGGCTGGCGCTGGGCACCCTGCCGCCCGGCCGGGCCGGCGTCGCGCCGTGGGACGACGCGCCGGTCGCGGTGCTGATCGCCGCCGCGCCCGGGGAGGCCGAGCGGGTGGCGAGCGCGGTGTTCGGCCGGCGGCTGGACCTGCCGCCCGCCGACCGGAAGGTGCTGGTCGACACGCTGGACGCGTGGTTCGCCTGCGCCGGGTCGGCCGCCGAGGCCGGCAAGCGGCTGTACTGCCACCCCAACACCGTGCGCTACCGGTTGCGGCGGGTCGAGGAACTCACCGGCCGTGGGCTGGGCGACCCCCGGGCCGTGGCGGAACTGGCGACGGCGCTGCAGGTCGTGCGGCTGCTGCCGGCGCGCGAGTGACGCTACGGTCGGGCGATGACCGATGACGCCGGCTCGCGCCCCGCGCCGTGGCGGGACGCCTGGACCGAGAGCAGCCTGTTCCGGGACCGCGCACCCCGCGGGGACACTGGGGACTACCGGACCCTGACCTACGAGGTGACCGGGCGGATCGCCCGGATCACGTTCGACCGGCCCGAGCGGGGCAACGCGATCACCGCCGACACGCCGTTCGAACTGGCCGCCGCGGTGGAACGCGCCGACCTCGACCCGCGCGTGCACGTCATCCTCGTCTCCGGGCGGGGCAAGGGGTTCTGCGGCGGCTACGACCTGTCGATCTTCGCCGAGCACGGCGACGCGCCGCCGGAGACGGACCCGGACCGGGCCGGGACCGTGCTCGACCCGGTGGTGCAGGCACGCAACCACGACCCGTCGCGGCCGTGGGACCCGATGGCCGACTACGCGATGATGAGCCGGTTCAACCGCGGCTACGCCAGCCTGCTGCACGCGACCAAGCCGACGGTGGCGAAGCTGCACGGGTTCTGCGTCGCGGGCGGCACGGACATCGCGCTGCACTGCGACCTGATCGTGGCCGCCGACGACACGAAGATCGGCTACCCGCCCACCCGCGTGTGGGGTGTGCCCGCGACCGGCCTGTGGGCCCACCGGCTCGGCGACCAGCGCGCGAAACGGCTGCTGTTCACCGGCGACTGCATCACCGGCAGGCAGGCCGCCGAGTGGGGGCTGGCGGTGGAGTCCGCGCCGGCCGGCCGGCTGGACGAGGTCACCGAGGCGCTGGTCGCCAAGATCGCCCTGCTGCCGGTCAACCAGCTGATGATGGTCAAGCTCGCCCTCAACAGCGCGCTGACCACGCAGGGTGTGGCCAACTCGGCGATGATCGGCACCGTCTTCGACGGCATCTCGCGCCACACCCGCGAGGGCTACGCGTTCCAGGACCGCGCGCGAACGGCGGGTTTCCGGCAGGCGGTGCGCGAGCGCGACGAGCCGTTCGGGGACGTCAAACGCACCTGACGGTCATCCCGCGGCGTCAGGTGGGGATCAGCAGCACCCACACCGGTCCGGTGGCGGCGGGCAGCGGCGCGCCGCCCGGGGTGGCGAAGGTGGTGATGGTCTGTGGCGCTGGGCGGGGCTGGATGGCGTCGGAGGCCGCGCTGTTCGGGGACGTCAGACGGCCCTGGCGGTCATCCCGTGGTGTCAGGTGGGGATCAGCACCACCCACACCGGTCCGGTGGCGGCGGGCAGCGGCGCGCCGCCCGGCGTGGCGAACGTCGTGACCGCCTGCGGGACCGGACGGGACCAGACGCCCTCGAAGGCGGCGCCGTCGCGCAGCACGGTGGCCGCGCCGGTGCCGACGGTCTGCGCGACCGGCGCGGTCCGGCCCTGGCTGTCCGCGACGGCGCCGGGGCGGGTGGTCACCTGCTGCAAGATCACCGTGCCCGCGCCGAGCTGCCCCGCCTCGGTGGAGGTCAGCGGGCTGCCGTCGAGCCACACGAGCCATCGCCCGCCGTCCCAGCGGAAGTCGAAGGACGCGGCCGGGTAGGACACCGCGCGGCTGGCTGTGGGGGTGCCGCCGGCCGGGGCGGGCCCGCGGGCGATCAGGGCGTCCGGGAGCGGGCCCTCGCCCGCGGGCAGCGCTTCGGGGCGCAGGAACAGGTTGTGCGGGACCGGTCGGGCGTCCTCCCGCACGTAGGCGGCGGGCGCGTCGGCGGGGGAGGCGTTGACGATCCGGTCCGCCAGCGGCGGGGTGTGCAGCGCGCGGTCGACCTCGGGAGCGGCTCCGGAGTAGGCGAACACCGGGCGGCCGAAGGCGGCCAGCAGGTCGTAGTCGGTCTCGCGGGCGCTGCGGAACCGGGTGATCACCGGCGGGCGGCGAGTGGTGAACACCGCGGCGAGGCGGCTCAGCCCGCCTTCGACGGGCTCGGCGACGACGAGGTCGGCCGAGCCGAGGCCGGTCGCGGGCCGCGCCGGGGCCACGTTGTCGATCTTGACGACGAGCACCGGCCCGGCCGGTGCCGCGGGGGCCATCGGACTGCTGGGCCCGGCCGTCGAGCAGCCCGCCAGGAGGCCGGCGCTCGCGAGCCCGGCCAGGCACCGGATGAGCCGTCGTCGCATCACCCCACCCGCTTCCCGTCGGAACCATTGTCCTCCCGGGACGCCCGGCGCGCCCAGCGCCGGTGGTCGCGGTCTTTCACGGCGAACCACGCGACGGCGAAGGCGTCGCCGTCGGGGAGGCCCACCGCGACCTCGCCGTCACGTGGTTCGCCCGCGATCCACAGGCGGCGCCGATCGAGGAGGCCGGCGAGGACGTCCGGTGGGCAGCCGGTGATCCCGAACCGGGCGCGGAGCCCGTCCGGGAACACCGCCCATCCGGACACCGAAGAGCCGTCGATCTCCTCCGGCAGCGTGGCCGCGGTGATCCCGGTCCACGCCCCGGCCGCGAGCAGCCGCACGGCTTTCGCGTTCCGCCGGCGCCGCACCGCGGTCACCCCGACGACGAGGAGGACCGGAGCGAGCACCACCCACGGCAGCGCGCCGCCCACGGTGACCAGCACCGCGACCTCCAGCGCCACCCCCGTGCCGACGGCGGCCCCGAGGACGGCCGTGCACAGCCGCAGCCGCCTATCCTGGCCCGACCGGGAGAGGGGGCCGGAAGCCGGGCGCAGCGCGAGCACCACCACCAAGCCCACCGCGAGGACGGCCACGAAACCCACGTAGAGCACATCCATCCCGTGCGGCGGGTGGTCGATCAGTCCGATGAGGACGGCCACCACGCCCAGTAACGCGAGCGGCAGCGCGACGATCAGCCGGGTGCGGCTCGCCCGCACCGGCGCGCGCAACGCCTCCTCGCCGGTGGCCCAGGACGGCAACCGCCGCACGAACGCCAGCACCAGCGTGCCGGCGAACCCCACCGAAAGCCCCACCGCGGACGTCGAATCCCAGCCACCGGCCAGGTGCACCGCGGCCACCATCGCGAACACCGCGAAGACCCACCAGCGCGGCCGCCACGCGCGCTCCTCCACCACTTCCTCCACTGGCCCGGTTCCGCCCGCAGCCTAACCAGCCGCCCGCGACGGCGGGAAACCATTTCGGACGCCGCTTGCGGACCGAGTGCCGGACGGGTTATGGTGCGAGGGATCTTCCCGGATGCCGGCTCAGCCGCCCGCGAGATCGTCTCTCTTCTCCACCTCACCCGGTGACACCGTTCCGGGTTTCTCCCTTCCGGCGATCCACGCCGCCTTCCCTTTTTTGGAGTACCACCATGTCCTGTCACGGCATTCTCGACATCTCCGGCAAAACCGCCACTCTCGGCTACGGCCGCGGTGGCCCCACTGTCCCCTTAGGACTCGTCCGGGCGCACGGTCTGCGGCGCGGCGACGAAATCGTCCTGGACGGCCAGGAACTGGTGTCGGTCAACGGCGCCGATCCCGGCGGCCGCCGTCCCGAGTTCGACCGGCTCACCCCGGTGCACCCGGACCGGCGGCTCGTGCTGGAGACCGCCCGCCACCAGCTCACCACCCGCGTGCTCGACCTGGCCCAGCAGGTCGGCACGGGGCAGCGCGCGCTCGTCGTCGCGCCGCCGCGTACCGGCAAAACCGCCGTCCTGCAAGCGATCGCGCACGCCGTCGCCACCAACCACCCGGACGCGCACCTCATGGTGCTGCTCGCCGACGAGCGGCCGGAGGAGGTCACCGACCTGAGCCGCTCGGTCCGCGGTGAGGTCATCGCCTCCACGTTCGACCGCGCGCCTGCCGAGCACACCGCCGTCGCCGAACTCGCCCTCGAACGCGCGAAACGCCTGGTCGAGACCGGACGTGACGTCGTCCTGCTGCTCGACTCGCTGACCCGGCTGGGCCGCGCGTACAACCTCGCCGCCCGGGCGTCCAGCCGCACCCTGTCCGGCGGTGTCGACGCGGGCGCCCTGCACCCGATGAAGAAGATCCTCGGCGCCGCGCGCAACATCGAGGACGGGGGCTCGCTCACGATCATCGCCACGGCGCTCGTCGGCACCGGTTCCCTGGCCGACACCGTGTTCTTCGAGGAACTCAAGAGCACCGGCAACGCCGAGCTGCGCCTCGACCGCACCCTCGCCGACCACCGCGTGTACCCGGCCATCGACCTGTTCGCCTCCGGCACCCGCCGCGACGAGCTCCTGCTGTCGCCGGCGGAACTGACCGTGATGACGGAGGTCCGCCGCGCGCTGGCGGGCCAGGACCCGCGGCGCGCGACCGAACAGTTCCTGGAGCAGCTGCGCACGACGAGGTCCAACGCCGAGTTCGTCGCGCGGGTGTCCGCCACCGCCGCCGCGTGAGGTTTCCCGGCCCGCGCGATATTCGGGAGGAGCTCCCGCGGCCGGGCCGCTACAGTCCGGCCCGTGAACGCCCTCTTCTGCGACCTCCCGCTGGCCGGACGAATCGAACGAGCCGAAGCACGACGGATGGCCGAGGCCACCGGTGTCGCGCGGGGCAGGCCCGGCTCGGCCGCCTTCGTGCGGCCCGTCGCCGGGGGAGTGGCGACCTTCGCCGAAGCCGGGTCGCCGCTGAACAAGATCGCCGGCCTCGGATTCGGCGGCGTGCCGGCCCCGGACGTGCTCGACGAAACCGAACAGGCCTTCGCCGCGGTGGGCTCCCCGGTGCAGGCCGAACTCGCGCACGTGGCCGACCCCGCGATCGCCGCGACGCTGTCCGGGCGCGGGTACCGGCTGGAGTCCTTCGAGAACGTGCTGGGCCGCAGCCTGCGGGAGGAGCCGGACCGGGTGACACCGCCGGGGGTCGAGATCCGGCCGGTCGGTGCCGGGGAGTTCGGCACCTGGCTGGACACCGCCGTGGACGCCTTCACCCAGCCCGAGACCGACGGGCCGCCGCCCGACCAGGAGTTCCCCCGCGAGGTCCTCGCGCGCGCCCTCCGCGACCTCGCCGGGGACGGCGTGCGGCGCTACCTGGCGCTGTGCGACGGAGTCGTCGCCGGTGCGGGCAGCATGTGCGTCACCGACGGGCTCGCGCAGTTCACCGGCGCGGCGACCCTGCCCGGCCACCGGCGCCGCGGCGTCCAGACCGCGCTGCTGTCCGCCCGGCTCGCCGACGCCGTGACCGCAGGCTGCGACCTCGCCGTCATCACCACGCAACCCGCCTCGAAGTCGCAGCAGAACGCCCAGCGCCGCGGCTTCCAGCTGCTCTACACGCGGGCCGTGCTGGTGAAACCCGCGGATTGAGTGGCGCCCGCCCCGGACACGCCCTGACCCCTAACTTGATTTGTTCCAGACTAGTGCTCTAGGGTCTGCCGCGTGACGTCGGACTTCGAGGCGCAGCTGCGGGCGGTCTCGTTGCGTGTGACCCGGCCCCGCCTGGCGGTGCTGGCCGCGCTGCACGACCACCCGCACGTCGACACCGAAACGGTGATCGAGCTGGTGCGCGCCGACCACCCGACGGTGTCCCATCAGGCCGTCTACGACGTGCTGCGGGCCCTCACCGAGGCCGGGCTGGTGCGCCGCATCCAGCCGGCCGGCGCGAACGCCCGCTACGAGTCCCGGGTGGGCGACAACCACCACCACGTCGTCTGCCGCTCCTGCGGTGCGATCGCCGACGTCGACTGCACCGTCGGCCACGCCCCGTGTCTCACCGCCTCGGACGATCACGGCTTCGTGATCGACCAGGCGGAGGTCGTCTTTTGGGGCGTCTGCCCCGACTGCTCGGCCGCCGCAGTTCCCCACGAAACCGCCAGCTCGGAAGGCAAGTAGATGAGCGACACCCAGGACAACACCCCCTCCAGCGCGCAGGGGGTGGACAAGAAGGCGGCGGCCGGGTGCCCGGTCGCGCACGATTCGGTGACCTCGCACGGCAGCGAGAGCGAGAACCCGGCCATCGACTCGCCGACGCCGAAGTCGAGCGGCCGCCCGCGCACCAACCGCGACTGGTGGCCCAACCAGCTCGACCTGTCGGTGCTGCACGCGCACGACTCCAAGAGCAACCCGCTGGGCAAGGACTTCGACTACGCCAAGGAGTTCGCCAAGCTCGACGTCGAGGCGCTCAAGCGCGACATCGAGCAGGTGCTGACCACCTCGCAGGACTGGTGGCCCGCCGACTTCGGCCACTACGGCGGCCTGATGATCCGCATGAGCTGGCACTCCGCGGGCACCTACCGCATCCACGACGGCCGCGGCGGCGCCGGTGACGGCGCGCAGCGCTTCGCCCCGCTCAACAGCTGGCCGGACAACGCCAACCTGGACAAGGCGCGCCGCCTGCTGTGGCCGGTCAAGCAGAAGTACGGCCAGAAGATCTCGTGGGCCGACCTGCTCGTGTTCGCCGGCAACGTGGCCCTGGAGTCGATGGGCTTCAAGACCTTCGGCTTCGGCTTCGGCCGCGAGGACGTCTGGGAGCCCGAGGAGATCTTCTGGGGCCCGGAGGACGACTGGCTGGGCGACGAGCGCTACGCCGGCGACACCGAGATGGTGCCCGAGCTCGGCGCCACCGAGATGGGCCTGATCTACGTCAACCCGGAGGGTCCCCGCGGCAGCGCGGACTTCATGGCCGCGGCGCACTTCATCCGCGAGACCTTCGGCCGCATGGCGATGAACGACGAGGAGACCGTCGCGCTGATCGCCGGTGGCCACACCTTCGGCAAGACCCACGGCGCCGGCATCGCCGACGACCACGTGGGCCCCGAGCCGGAGGCCGCCCCGCTGGAGGCGCAGGGCCTGGGCTGGCTGAGCACCCACGGCAGCGGCAAGGGCCCGGACACGATCACCAGCGGCCTCGAGGTCACCTGGACCGACAAGCCGACCGAGTGGAGCAACCGCTTCTTCGAGATCCTGTTCGGCTACGAGTGGGAGCTGACCACCAGCCCCGGCGGCGCCAAGCAGTACGTCGCCAAGGACGCGCCGGAGATCATCCCGGACCCGTACGACCCGAACAAGAAGTACAAGCCGACCATGCTCACCACGGACCTGGCGCTGCGCTTCGACCCGGTCTACGGCAAGATCTCGCGCCGGTTCCTGGAGAACCCGGACGAGTTCGCGCTGGCGTTCGCCAAGGCCTGGTACAAGCTGCTGCACCGTGACATGGGCCCGGTCACCCGCTACCTGGGCCCGTGGGTCGCCGAGCCGCAGCTGTGGCAGGACCCGGTGCCGGCCGTGGACCACGAGCTGGTCGGCGAGGCCGACATCGCCGCCCTCAAGGCGAAGGTGGTGGAGTCCGGTCTCACCACCGCCCAGCTGGTCAGCACCGCGTGGGCGTCGGCGGCGAGCTTCCGGTCCACCGACAAGCGCGGTGGCGCCAACGGCGCCCGGATCCGGCTGGAGCCGCAGCGCAACTGGGAGGTCAACCAGCCCGAGCAGCTCGCGGCGGTGCTGGAGAAGCTGGAGGCCATCCAGCGCGAGTTCAACGAGGCCGGCGGCGCGAAGATCTCGCTGGCCGACCTGATCGTGCTGGCCGGTTCGGCCGCGGTGGAGAAGGCCGCGCGCGACGCGGGCGTCGAGGTGACCGTGCCGTTCCACCCGGGCCGCACCGACGCCAGCCAGGAGCAGACCGACGTCGAGTCGTTCAAGGTGCTCGAGCCGCGCGCCGACGGGTTCCGCAACTACCTGCGGGCCGGTGAGAAGCTCCAGCCGGAGGTGCTGCTGGTCGACCGCGCCTACATGCTGGACCTGACCGCGCCGGAGATGACCGTCCTGGTCGGCGGTCTGCGGTCGCTGGGCGCCAATCACGGCGGCGTCCAGCACGGTGTCCTCACCGACAAGCCGGGTGTGCTCACCAACGACTTCTTCGCCAACCTGCTCGCGCCGGGCACCCAGTGGAAGGCGTCGGAGTCGGAGGAGAACGTCTACGAGATCCGCGACGTGGCGACCGGCGAGCTGAAGTGGACGGCCACCCCGGTCGACCTCATCTTCGGCTCCAACTCGCAGCTGCGGGCCCTCGCGGAGGTCTACGCCAGCGACGACGCGCGGGAGAAGTTCGTCAACGACTTCGTCGCGGCCTGGACGAAGGTCATGGAACTGGACCGGTTCGACCTGTCCTGATCCCCCAACCCCAGCGGCGAGCCCGGCCGGTCCACAGTGGACCGGCCGGGCTCGTCCCGTTGCTGCCGGTGCCCCGGTCCGGACCTCACGGGGCCTCCGGCACCTCGCGCACCGCGCCCTTGTCCGCTGACAGGGCCATCGCCGCGTAGGCGCGCAGCGCGGTGGACACCGTGCGCTCCCGGTTCCGGGGCCGGAAGGTCGCCTGGGCCCGGCGTTGCGCCAGCACCTCGGCGGGCACGTCGAGGTGCAGCGTGCGGCCGGGGATGTCGATGACGATCCGGTCGCCGTCCTCGACCAGGGCGATCGTCCCGCCCGCGGCGGCCTCCGGGGAGACGTGCCCGATCGACAGGCCCGAGCTGCCGCCGGAGAACCGGCCGTCGGTGACCAGCGCGCAGACCGTGCCGAGGCCGCGTCCCTTCAGGTACGAGGTGGGGTTGAGCATTTCCTGCATGCCGGGGCCGCCGCGCGGGCCCTCGTACCGCACCACCACGACATCGCCGGGCCGCACGCGCCCGGCCAGGATCGCCTCGGCGGCTTCCTCCTGCGATTCGGTCACCACGGCCGGCCCGGCGAAGGCCAGCACCGACGGGTCCACCCCGGCGGTCTTGACCACGCAGCCGTCCTCGGCGAGGCTGCCGCGCAGCACGGCCAGCCCGCCGTCGTCGGAGTAGGCGTGGGCGGCGTCGCGGATGCAGCCGCCCGCGGCGTCCAGATCCAGGTCGTGCCACCGTTCGGATTGCGAGAACGCTTCGGTGGTGCGGCGGCAGCCGGGTGCGGCGTGGAACAGCTCGACCGCCTCCGGGGAGGGCGAGCCGCCGCGGACGTCCCAGGTCTTGAGCCATTCGGCGAGCGAGCCGGCGTGCACGCTGTGCACGTTCTCGTGCAGGTGCCCGGCGCGGTGCAGTTCCCCGAGGAGCGCCGGGATGCCGCCGGCCCGGTGCACGTCCTCCATCAGGTAGTTGCCGTTGGGGGCGACCTTGCACAGGCACGGCACCTCGCGGGACCGCTGCTCGATGTCGGCCAGCGTGTAGTCCAGACCGGCCTCGTGCGCGGCGGCGAGCAGGTGCAGGACGGTGTTGGTGGATCCGCCCATCGCCAGGTCGAGCGCCATCGCGTTGTCGAAGGCGGCCCGCGAGGCGATGGCCCGGGGCAGCACGCTCTCGTCGCCGGTGTCGTAGAAGCGGCGCGCCAGGTCCACGACGGTGCGCCCGGCCTGCTCGTAGAGGGCGCGGCGCGCGGTGTGGGTGGCCAGCACCGAGCCGTTGCCGGGCAGGGCGAGTCCGAGGGCCTCGGTGAGGCAGTTCATCGAGTTGGCGGTGAACATGCCCGAACAGGATCCGCAGGTCGGGCAGGCGGCTTCCTCGATGCGGGCGATGTCGGCGTCGGACACGGTGTCGGCGGCGGCGTCGGACATCGCCGAGACCAGGTGCAGCTTGGTGCGGACCGTGCCGTCGACGAGGACCGCGGTGCCGCCCTCCATCGGGCCGCCGGAGACGAACACGGTGGGGATGTTCAGGCGCAGCGCGGCCATCAGCATGCCGGGGGTGATCTTGTCGCAGTTGGAGATGCACACCAGGGCGTCGGCGCGGTGGGCCTGCACCATGTACTCGACGGAGTCGGCGATCAGGTCGCGGGAGGGCAGCGAGTACAGCATCCCCTCGTGGCCCATGGCGATGCCGTCGTCGACGGCGATCGTGTTGAACTCGCGCGGGATGCCGCCGGCCGCGCGGATCGCCTCGGACACGATCCGGCCGACCGGCTGGAGGTGGACGTGGCCGGGCACGAACTCGGTGAAGCTGTTGGCGACGGCCACGATCGGCTTGCCGAAGTCCTCGCGGGCCACACCCGCGGCGCGCAGCAGCGCGCGGGCACCGGCCATGTTGCGTCCGTGGGTGACAGTGCGTGATCGCAGTTCGGGCATGCGCTCACGATGCCCGCCGCGTGCGGGGAAGCGAAGACGCTGCGAACACCAGTAGCGGCACTACTAGTGTTGCGGGGTGACCATGCGTGCCCTCGGGGAGTTCCTGCGCAACCGGCGGACCCGGCTCGTGCGGGCCGAGCTCGACCTGCCCCCGGTGGGCCGCGGCCGGACCACCGGGCTGCGCCGCGAGGAGGTCGCGTTCCTGTCGGGTGTCAGCGTCACCTGGTACACCTGGCTGGAGCAGGGCCGCGACATCAACCCCTCGCGCGAGGTCCTCGACGCGATCGCGCGCACGCTGCGGCTGAGCGGCGCCGAGCACGCCTACGTGGTTTCCCTCGCCGGATACACGGCGCCACCGCCGCCCGCCGCGCCGGTGCCCGAAGCCGCGCCGCGGCACGTGCAGCGGCTGCTCGACGCGCTCGCGCAGTCGCCCGCCTACGCGGTGGCGCCGGACTGGCAGATCACCGGCTGGAACGCCGCCTACGCGGCGCTCTACCCGAACGTCGCGACCGTCCCGGCGCAGGACCGCAACCTGCTGTGGCTGGTGTTCACCGACCCGTACGTGCGGCAGCTGCTGCCGGACTGGGAGGTCACCAGCCGCCGGTTCCTGGCCGAGTTCCGGGCCGAGGCCGGTCCCCGGCTGGGGGAGTTCGGTTACCTGATCGACCGGCTGCTGGCGGCCAGCGATCACTTCCGGGCGGGCTGGGAGAGCCTGGGCGTCGAGCGGTTCGCCTCCCGCGAGCGCCTGTTCCGGCACCCGGTGGCGGGGGAGCTGCTGCTGGAACACCACCAGCTCACGCCTCAGGACCACCCCGGCCTGCACCTGGTCGTCTACACCCCGGTGCGCGAGGCCGACACCGCGACGCTGCGGCGGCTGCTCGCCGCACCACCCGTATCCATCGAACGAACTGAGGAGAACGCATGATCCGGCGCTGGAACCCGGACACCGTCGCCGCCCCCATCGGGATGTACAGCCACCTGGCCCAGGTGCCGTCCGGGCACGAGCTGGTGGTGATCTCCGGCCAGGTCGGCGCGCTGCCCGATGGCTCGCTCGCGGGTGCCGACGCCGAGGCCCAGACCGAGGCGGTGTTCGCCAACCTGGAGCGGCTCCTGGCGGCGGCGGGCGCGCAGCCGGGGCACGTGGTGAAGGTGTTCAGCATGGTGGCCGGCGCCGAGCACCTGCCCGGCTTCCGCTCGGTGGTGAAGCGGACCTTCACCCGCTGGTACCCGGACGGCGACTGGCCGGCGCAGTCGCTGATCGTGGCGGCCGCGCTGGCCCGGCCGGACATCCTGGTGGAGGTCGAGGCGATGGCCGCGGTGCCGCGCTGACGCCCACTCCGAGCCCGCCGTGACGGCGATGCGCGAGGCTGCTCGACCCGTGGCCCAGCACCGCGGTGCTGGGCCACGGCACGCCGGCCGTGGACGGCCCCGTCGACCGTCCACGGCCCTCACCCGGCGGTCACTGGTACAGCGCCGCCTGGATCTTCGGGTCGTTGATGTTGCTCTTGTCGTACCAGTAGTACGCCGTGTCGATCCGCTTCGGCAGTTGTTCGCCGTTGATGGCCTTCAGCGCGGCGTCCACCAGCTGCCGTCCCATGTCCACCGGGTCCTGCGTCACGGCGCCGGCCATCAGGCCGCTGTTGATCGCGTCGATCTGGGCCTTGCCGGAGTCGAACCCGACGATCGTCAGGCCCTGCTTCCCGCTCTCCTGCACGCCCTTGATCACCCCGATCGCCGAGCCCTCGTTGGAGGCGTAGATCCCCTTCAGGTCCGGGTTCGCCGCGATGATCGACTTGGTGATGTTGGCCGACTCCAGCTGGTCACCCCCGCCGTACTGGGGCGCCAGCACCGTGATGCCGGGCGCGTTCTTCGCCATCCAGTCCAGGAACCCGTCCCGCCGGTCCTTGCCCGACAGGCTCGTCTGGTCGTGCACCACCAGCGCGACCTTGCCCTGCCCGCCGATCTGCTCGGCCAGGTGCTTGGCCGCCTCCGCCGCCGCGGCCTTGTTGTCCGTGGCCACGGTCGTCACCGGGATGTCACTGTCCACACCGGAGTCGAACGCCACGACCGGGACGTTCTGCGCCTTCGCCTGCTGCAGCAGGGGAGCGGCCGCGCGCGAGTCCAGCGCGGCGAACCCGAGCGCCCGTGGCGATTTCGCCAGCTCGTTGGTGAGCATGTTGACCTGCTGCTCGACGTCCTTCTCGGTCGCCGGGCCGACGAAGGTCGTACGGGCGCCCTTCGCGGCGGCCTGGTCCTCGGCGCCCTTCTTCACGGCCTGCCAGAACTGGTGCTGGAAGCCCTTCGACACGATGGCGATGAGCGGCCCGTTCCCGCCGCCCGCGGGGCGGCCGTCCTGGCCGCACGCGGTCATCGTCAGCGCCAGCACGGCGCCGGCGACCGCGGCGACGATCTTCTGCGTCCTCATCAAGAACTCCTTCGTTCTCTCAGGCTTCCCGTTTCCGGATCCGGTCGGTGTAGACGGCCACCAGGATCACGCACCCGAGGATGACGTTCTGCCACTCCTGCGGGATCGACATGATCTGCAGCCCGTTGTTCAGCACCGAGATGATCAGCGCGCCGATCAGGGTGCCGATGATGGAGCCCTTGCCGCCGGACAGCGACGTCCCGCCGATCACCACGGCGGCGATCGCCTGCAGCTCGTACCCCATGCCGGTGGCCGGCTGCGCCGACCCCAGCCGCGCCGAGATCATCACCCCGGCCAGGCCGGTGAACAGCCCGGCGAACGCGTAGATCCCGACCTTCCACCGGCGCACGTCGATGCCGGACAGCGCGGTCGCTTCCTCGTTGCTGCCGATCGAGTACGTGTAGCGGCCGAGCACCGTCTTGGTCAGCAGCACGCCCGCGATGATCGCGATCGCGGCCAGGATGAGCACCGCGTTGGGCACGTTCGGGATCAGGTTGCCCGCGGAGATGTCGATGTAGCCGGGCGAGTCGCTGAAGTAGATCGGGGTGCTGTTCGACAGCACCAGCGCCAGCCCCTCGGCGACCAGCATCATCGCCAGCGTCGCGATGAACGGCGGGATCTTCAGCAGCGCCACGTTGATGCCGTTGACCAGCCCCATCAGCCCGCCGAACAGGATCGCCAGCGGCACCCCGACCGCCGGCGGCAGGCCGGAGTTCACGATGAACACCCCGGACATCACCGCGCACAACGCCATGCCGGTGCCGATCGACAGGTCGATGCCGCCGGTGATGATCACGAACGTGGTGCCGATCGCGAGCGTCCCGATCACCACCGTGGAGAACAGGATGGCGATGAAGTTGCCGTAGGAGAAGAAGAACGGGCTGACGATCGAGAAGAACGCGTAGATCACGATGAGGCTGGCGAAGGCCAGCAGCTGCTGCAGCCTGCTCTTGATCGCGCCGGCCACCCCGCCGGTGCGCTGCGGCTCCGCCGGGGGAGCTTTCACCGTGGTCATGACTGACCTGCCTTCCCTTCGGGGGCGAGACCGAGTTCGGCGGCGTCGGCGGGATTCTCGTCCGGCCGCAGGGTCGCGTAGTGCATGATGTTCTCCTGGGTCGCCTCGGCGGCGTCGAGCACGCGGGTCACGCGGCCCTCGCTCATCACCACCACGCGGTGGGACATGCGCAGGATCTCCGGGAGTTCCGAGGAGATCATGATGATCGACTTGCCCTGCCCGGTCAGCTCGCGCAGCAGCTGGTAGATCTCCTCCTTCGCGCCGACGTCGATGCCGCGCGTCGGCTCGTCGAAGATGAGGACCTCGCAGTCCTTGGCCAGCCACTTGGCGATGACGACCTTCTGCTGGTTGCCGCCGGAGAGGTTCTTCGTCGTCTGGTCGAGCGAGGGCGTCTTGATGCGCAGCGCGCCGACGTAGCGTCCGGCCTTCGCCCGCAGCGCGCCGTCGCGCACGAACCCGGCCCTGGTGAACTGGTCCCGCAGCGCCGACAACGCGATGTTGGCCTTGACGTCCTGGTCCAGCAGCAGGCCGAACCGCTTCCGGTCCTCCGACAGGTAGCCGATGCCCAGTTTCGCGGCGTCGGCCGGGGTGCCGATGCGGACCGGCCTGCCGTGCAGGGTGACGGTGCCGGCCTCGGCCTTGTCCGCGCCGACCAGCGCCCGCGCGACCTCGGTCCGGCCGGCGCCCATCAGGCCGGCGAAGCCGAGGATCTCGCCGTGCCGCAGGTCGAACGACACGTCCTTGAGCAGGTCCCGGGTGCGCAGGCCCTCGACGCGCAGCACGACCTCCCGGTCGGAGCGCACCCCCTCCGGGCGGGCCTCGGTGTCGATGGCCCGGCCCACCATCAGGGCGATGATGTCCGGGGTGGCGGCCGTCGCCATGTCGAGCGTGTCGATGTACTCGCCGTCGCGGATCACGGTGACCCGGTCGGCGATGCGCTTGATCTCCTCCATCCGGTGGGAGATGTAGATGACGCCGGTGCCCGGCCGCACGAACCGGCGGATCAGCTCGTGCAGCGTCGCCACCTCGGCGTCGTTGAGCGCGGCGGTCGGCTCGTCCATGATCAGCACACGCGGGTCGTAGGACAGCGCCTTGGCGATCTCCACCATCTGCTGGTTGGCCACGGTCAGCTCGCCCACCACGGCCCGCGGGTCCAGGCGCAGGTGCAGCCGGTCGAGCAGGTCGGCGGTGTCGGCGTTGAGCTTGCGCTCGTCGAGCAGCAGCCGCCCGCGGCGGGGTTCCCGGCCGATGAAGACGTTCTGCGCGACCGTCAGGTGCGGCACCAGGTTGAACTCCTGGTGGATGATGCTGATGCCCAGCTCCAGGGCGTGCCGCGGGCCGGCGGGCCGGTAGGGCTCGCCGCCCAGCCGGAACTGGCCCGCGTCGGCGCTGTGGATGCCGGACAGCAGCTTCATCAGCGTGGACTTGCCCGCGCCGTTCTCGCCGACCAGCGCGAGCACCTCGCCGGACCGCAGCTCCAGCCGCATGTCGTGCAGCGCGCGCACGCCGGGGAAGCTCTTGTCCACGCCCTCGACTTCGAGCAACGGTTCCGTCATCGTCGCGACCCCGCTCATCGCACCCGCTCCGCCACACCGTAGATCGCGCTCGCGGTGCCGGACAACACGAGCGACCGTTCGCTGGCCGGCAGCTCACCGATCAGTGCCGACACCGCGTCCCAGGTCCGGCCGTACCCTCCACTGGGGACGGTCATCGGCCAGTCCCCGCCGTACATCAGCCGGCCCGCGCCGAACACCTCGAACGCCGCCTCCACCGCCGGCCGCGCGGCGTCGGCGGTCAGCGGCTCGCCGGGCCGCTGCAGTCCGGAGATCTTCGCGACCGTGCCGGGGTGCGCGGCCACCGCCCGCAGCGTGGACAGCCAGGCGCGGAACTCTTCCGGGTCCGCGGGCGGTTTGCCGAGGTGGTCGACCACGATCGTCAGCTCCGGCAGGGCCGCCGCCAGGTCGGCGACCTGGCCGAGGTGCCGGGGCCAGGCGTCGGGGACGTCGAACGGCAGTCCGCGCTCGGCGAGCACGGCCAGCGAGCGGCGGACCGCGGGCAGGTCGAGGAAGTCCGCGCGCGGGTCGTCGTGCACCAGGTGCCGCACCCCGCGGAAGGCCGGGTGCCGCTGCCACCGGTCGAGCTGGCGGCGCGCGGTGTCCGGGTCGTCGAGGCGGACCCAGCCGACCACCCCGGCGATCCAGTCGTGCCGGCCGGCCTGGGCGAGCATGAACTCGGTGTCGGTCTCGGAGTCCTCGGCCTGCACCAGCACGGCCGTGGCGATCCCGGCGGCGTCCAGTTCCCGCCGGGCCTGTTCCGCGGTGAAGGTGGTGTGCAGCGGGCTGCCGGGCGGCAGCCACGCGTACTCGCTCACCGTGAGGTCCCACAGGTGCAGGTGGGTGTCCACGACGTGCCCGGTCATGCCCGGATCAGCCCCTTGTCCCGCAGCGTCGTCCAGAGCTCGGCGGGCACGGTGGCCGCCAGCCGCCGGGCGTTCTGCCGCACCTCCTCCGGGGTGGCCGCGCCGGCCACCACCGCGCGCACCGCCGGGTCCCGCAGCGGGAAGTGCAGCGCGGCGGTGGGCAGGTCGACGCCGAATTCGGCGCACACGGCGGCGATCTCGCGCGCGGTGACCAGGACGTCCGGGGGAGCGGCGGCGTAGTCGTAGCGGCCGGCCGGCTCGGGTGTGGCGAGCAGTCCGGAGTTGAACACGCTCGCGGCCGCCACGCCGATCGAGCGGGCGCGGCACTCGGGCAGCACCTCGTCCAGCGCGGCGTGGTCGAGCAGGGTGAACCGGCCGGCGACCATCAGCAGGTCGGCGATGCCGGAGCGCGCGGCGGCGGCGAGCGCGGCGACCGATTTGGAGCCGACGCCGACCGCCCGCACCACGCCCTCGTCGCGCAGCCCGGCGAGCGCGGGCAGCCCCGAGGCCAGGGCGGGGTCGAGGTCGTACTCCTCGGGGTCGTGCAGGTAGACGACGTCGACGGAATCCAGGCCGAGCCGGGTCAGCGAGTCGTCGAGGCTGCGCCGCACCCCGTCGGCGGAAAAGTCCCACACCCGGCGGTGGTCGGCGGGCACGGCGAACTGGTTCGCCTCGTCCAGGCGGCCCGCGCCGGCCGGGTCGGGCACCAGGAGCCGCCCGGCCTTGGTGGACACCACGAACTCTGCGCGCGGCTTGCCCGCCAGGAACGCGCCGAGGCGGCGCTCGGACAGGCCGAGGCCGTAGTGCGGGGCGGTGTCGAAGTAGCGGATGCCGGAGTCCCACGCGGCCTCCAGCACGGCGTGGGCCTGCTCGTCGCTCATCGGCGCGTACAGGTTGCCCAGGTTCGCGGCGCCGAGCGCGAACGGGCCGGGCAGGCTAGCCATGGGCGTACTCCTGGAGGGAGGCCGCGTGCATCTCGGTGCCCGCGCCCGGCGCCTTCGGCGCGAAGTAGCGTCCACTGTGGACGTCCACCGGGGTGACGAAGTGCTCGTGCAGGTGGTCGACGAACTCGATCATCCGGTCCTGCATGGTCCCGGACACCGCGACGTAGTCGAACATCGCCAGGTGCTGCACCGCCTCGCACAGGCCGACGCCGCCGGCGTGCGGGCACACCCGGACGCCGAACTTGGCGGCCAGCAGCAGGATCGCGATGTTCTCGTTGACCCCGGCCACCCGGGTGGCGTCCAGTTGCAGCACCGACAGCGCCTTGGCCTGCAGGAGCTGTTTGAACAGCACGCGGTTGGCGCCGTGCTCGCCGGTGGCGACCGGGATGGGCGCGACGGCCTCGGCGATCGCGGCGTGGCCGAGGATGTCGTCCGGGCTGGTGGGTTCCTCGATCCAGGCGAGGTCGAACGGGCGCAGCCGCTCCACCCAGGCGATCGCGTCGGCGACGTCCCAGCGCTGGTTGGCGTCCACCGCGATCCGCACGTCCGGGCCGCACACCTCACGCGCGATCCGCAGGCGGCGCACGTCGTCGTCGAGGTCGGCGCCCACCTTGAGCTTGATCTGGCCGAACCCGTCCGCGACCGCCTCCCGGCACAGCCGGGCGAGCTTGTCGTCGTCGTAGCCCAGCCAGCCGGGGGTGGTGGTGTAGGCGGGGTAGCCCTCGCTCAGCAGCCGCGCCTCCCGTTCGGCACGGCCGGGCTGGGCGGCGCGGAGGATGTCCAGCGCCTCCTCGCGGGTCAGCGCGTCGGTCAGGTACCGGAAGTCGACGAGGTCGACGATCTCCTCCGGGCTGAGCGAGGACAGCAGCTGCCACAACGGTTTGCCTTCGCGTTTGGCGCGCAGGTCCCACAGCGCGTTGACGGCCGCGCCGATGGCCATGTGCATGATCCCCTTCTCGGGGCCGAGCCAGCGCAGCTGCGAATCGTGCACCAGCTCGCGCCACAGCCCGCCGAGGCCGGCGAGCGTGGCGTCCACGTCGCGGCCCAGCAGGTGCGGTTCGAGCGCGCGGAGCGCGGCGACCTGGACGTCGTTGCCGCGGCCGATGGTGAAGACGAACCCGTGGCCCTCCAGCCCGTCCCCGGCGTCGGTGACCAGGCGCAGGTAGGCGGCCGAGTAGTCGGGGTCCGGGTTCATCGCGTCGGAACCGTCGAGCGTCTGCGACGTCGGGAACCGGACGTCGTGCGTGTGCAGGGCGACGATGCGTGCCACGGACCCACTCCCTTGTACGCCTCGGTGACGACGCCGACGATAGAGATCCGATGTCTGCGGCGTCAAGGCTCGCGGGCGAGGGGAAAGTTCGCCTAGGATTTCGACGAGATCACGCGAGAGACCCGACCAATATCGTGAGGAAGTGAACCGTGCACCTCGTCCGCCTCGGTCCCGTCAACCAGGAACGTCCCGCCGTCGTCGCCGGCGGCACGACCTACGACCTGACCGGGCTGACCCCCGATCTCGACGGCGGGTTCCTCGCCGGGGGAGGGATCGCGGCGGTGCGGGCCGCGCTGGAGGCCGGTGAGCTGCCGGAGCTGCCGGACGCGTCGTCGCGGCGGGTCGGCTCGCCGGTCGCGCGGCCCGGCGCGATCATCTGCATCGGCATGAACTACGCCGAGCACGCCGCCGAGTCGGGCTCGGCCCCGCCGGACGTGCCGATCATGTTCCTCAAGACGCCCAACACGCTGGCCGGGCCGGACGACCCGGTGACGATCCCGCCCGGCAGTGAACGCACCGACTGGGAGGTCGAACTCGGTGTCGTGATCGGCAAGCGCGCCCTGTACCTCGACTCGCCGTCGCGGAGCCTGGAGCACGTCGCCGGGTTCGTGATCGGCAACGACGTCTCCGAGCGGCAGTACCAGCTCGCCGACTCCGGCGGGCAGTGGAGCAAGGGCAAGTGTGCGCCCGGGTTCAGCCCGCTGGGGCCGTGGCTGGTGCCCGCGGACGAGGTGGACCACACGGATCTGCGGCTGCGCAGCTGGGTCAACGGCGAACCGCGCCAGGACTCCACGACCGCGGACATGATCTTCGGCGTCGAGCACCTGGTGTGGCACCTGAGCCGTTATCTCGCGCTGGAGCCGGGCGACGTGATCATGACCGGCACGCCGCAGGGTGTCGCGTTGTCCGGGAAGTACCCGTACCTGCGGCCCGGGGACGTGGTGGAGCTGGAGATCGAGGTCCTGGGCAGGCAGCGTCAGGAGTTCGTCGCGGCGGAGGTGGCGTGATGGGCGAGTTCGACGGGCTGGTCGCCGCGGTCACCGGCGGGGCGTCCGGGATCGGCGCGGCGGTCGTGGCGGCGCTGCGGGAGCGGGGCGCGCGGGTGGCGGCGCTGGACCTGACCGAGGTCCCGGACGGTCTGCGGGTCGACGTGACCGATGACGAATCGGTGCGGCGGGCGATCTCGGCGGTGGTGGAGCGGTTCGGCGGGCTGGACATCGTGGTGAACAACGCCGGCGTCGGGGCGCAGGGCACGGTCGCCGACAACGACGACGCGGAATGGCTGCGGGTGCTGGACGTGAACCTGCTCGGCATGGTGCGGGTGAGCCGCGCGGCGCTGCCGCACCTGCGCCGGTCCCGCGCCGCGGCGATCGTGAACGTGGGCTCGATCGCGGCGACGGCCGGGCTGCCGCAGCGGGCCCTGTACAGCGCGTCGAAGGGCGCGGTGGCGGCGCTGACGCGGGCGATGGCCGCGGACCACCTGCGCGAGGGGATTCGGGTCAACTGCGTGCACCCGGGCACCGCCGACACGCCGTGGATCGGGCGGCTGCTGGAGCGAGCGGAGGACCCGGAGACCGAGCGGGCGGCGCTGGAGGCGCGGCAGCCGCACGGCAGGCTGGTGTCGCCGGCGGAGGTCGCCCACGCGGTGGCGTACCTGGCCAGCCCGCTGGCGAGGTCCACGGCCGGTGTGGGAGTGGCGGTGGACGGCGGGATGCAGGACCTGCGCCTGCGGCCCCGGTGAGCGCGGGGGCGAGCCGAGGCCGGTCGCCGCGTGGCGGGCGGTTCGGTGCCCACGGTGAGTGGCGCCCCGGGCGGAGCGGGCGCCCGCCTTCGGTGGGCACCGCCGGGCGCGCACGTTGAGTGGCCGTGCTGACCCCGCGGGGCGCCCGCGTTCGGCGGGACGTCGTGGTGCGCACGGTGAGTGGGCGTCGGCGCCTGGGCGCCTTCGGCGGGCGGTGGTTCGGTACCCGCGGTGAGTGGGCGCCTGTGCTGGCCGCGCGAGTTGCCCGCCATCGGCGGGGCAGTGCCCGGCGCCACCTGGAGTAGCCGTCTAGCCTCGCGGGGTCGCCCGCCTTCCACCGACGGGCGCGGGAGTGCGGGCCGCCCGGCGCTGGGTTACTCCACCAGCGTCTGGCGCAGCCACTGCTCCACGCCGGCGATGTGCACCGTCGCGGCGGCGCGGGCCACGTCGGGCTGCCGTGCGGTCAGCGCGTGCAGTATCGCGCGGTGCTCGGCCAGCGTGCGCTCCGCCACGCCCTCCTGCGTGATGCCCCGCCACGTCCGGGCCCGCTGCGTGCGGCCGGACAGGCTCTCCAGCAGCGAGGCCAGCACCGGATTCCCGCAACCGCCCGCGATGCGCCGGTGGAACTCCAGGTCGTTTTCCACCAGCTGGTCCACCGTCGGCCGGTCGCCCAGCGAGTCGAGCAGCTTCGCGAGGTCCTCGAGGTCGGCATCCGGCATGCACCGCGCCGCCATCTCGGTCACCGCGGGCTCGATCACGCGCCGCGCCTCCAGGAACTGCAGCACCGTGTCGTCGCGGTGGAAGTCCACCACGAACCCCATCGCGTCCATCAGCAGCGACGGCTCCAGGCTCGTCACGTAGGTGCCGTCGCCGCGGCGGACGTCCAGCACGTGGATGAGCGACAGCGCGCGCACCGCCTCGCGCAGCGAGTTGCGTGACAGGCCGAGGCGGTCAGCGAGGTCGGCTTCGCGGGGCAGGCGGTCGCCCGGGCGCAGCTCGCCGTCCACGATCATCTGCTTGATCGCCTCGATGGCGTCGTCGGTGACGGACATGCCGCTCAGCGTTCCACCACATCGGAGGGGATGGACCGGTGCACGGCCTCGTGGTCCAGCTCCGAACCCGGCGTCAACTCCGTGTGCAGCGCGATCTCCGGCATGCCCGCTCCCTGTCTGTCACGTAGGGGCAGGATACATCGGATCTTTCGCCGCACGATGCACCTGCAGCACGCCCGGCCGGGCGGCTACCAGGCCGCAGACGAGTTCGGGCACCACCAGCAGGAGCAGCAACCAGATCGAGGCGTGCCAGCCGCCGGTGAGGGTGTGCAGCAGCCCGAACGTCAGCGGCCCGGACGCGGCGAGGAGGTACCCGCCGGACTGGGCCATGCCGGACAGCCGCGCGGTGGTCGCGGCGTCGGGGGAGCGCAGGTTGAGCAGCGTCAGGGCGAGCGGGAACGCGCTGCCCGTGGCGATCCCGAAGATCGTGGTCCACACCCACCCGGCGCGCGGCGCCAGCAGCAGGCCGCCGAGCCCGATCACCATCAGCGCGGCGACCCCGAGCACGAGCGGCCGCTGGTCGCGCATCCGGGCGGCGACGACCGGCACGACGAACCCGAGGGGGATGCCGATGACGATGATGACCGAGTTCATCGTCCCGGCGGTGGCGGCCGGAACCCCGTGCTCGCGCATGATCTGGGGCAGCCACGAGGTCAGCGTGTAGAACATCAGCGACGCCATGCCCATGAAGACCATCACCGACCACGCCAGCGGCGAGCGCAGCAGCGACAGCTCCCCGTGCTCCGGGGCGGACGGGGGCCCGGCGGCGGGGCGCCGCGCGAGCGGGCCCCACGCCAGTGCCGCGACCAGCGCGGGCACCGCCCACACGACCAGCGCCAGCCGCCAGCCGCCGGCCTGCTCCAGCGGCACGGCCAGGCCCGCCGCGGCGGCGCCGCTGACGGACATGAGCATCATCGCCAGGCCGGTGAGTGTTCCCGCGCGGGTGGGGTAGACGCGTTTGATGACCGCCGGCACCAGCACGTTGCCCGTCGCGATCCCCGCCCCGGCCAGCACGGTGCCGGCGAACAACGCGCCCTTGCCGGGGACCGCGCGCAGCACGAGCCCGGTCGTGAGCACCAGCAGCGCCACGGTGATCGCCGCCTCCGTGCCGATCCGGCGGGCCAGCGCGGGGGCGAGCGCGGAGAACAGGCCCACGCACAGCTCCGGCAGGGTGGTGAGCACGCTGAGTTCGACGCCGCTCAGCCCGAACACGCCCTGCAGCTCGCCCAGGACCGGCGGGACGCCGGTGATGGCCGCACGCAGGTTGAGGGTCAGCAGCACCAGGCTGACCAGCGCCCAGGCCGCCTTCACGGCCGCGACCGGGAGGACCAGCGGGCGAGCGCGGCGGCGACGGCGGTCACCACCACGGTCTCGGCGAGCAACGACAGCCACACGGTGAACATCGGGACACCTCCTGGTTCCAGCGTGCGGCGCCGGACCGGGTAGGTCCAGGTTGCGTTTCCGGACATGACCGTGAAGAATCAGCTACATGATCGATCTGCGGAGGCTTCACGTGCTGCGGGCCGTGGACCACTACGGCACGGTGCGGGCGGCCGCGGAGGCCCTGCACTTCACCCCGTCGGCGGCCTCCCAGCAGATCCGCCAGCTGGGCCGGGAGCTCGGGGTGACCCTGCTCGAACCACAGGGCCGCCGGGTGCGGCTCACCCCGGCGGCGCAGCGGCTGCTGGCGCACGCGGACGACATCCAGGCGCGCTGGGAGCTGGCCGAGCGCGACCTGCGCGCCGACGACGACGAACCCGCCGGGCTGCTGCGGCTGGCGGGGTTCCCGGTCGCGGTCACCGCGCTGCTCGCCCCGGCCGCCGCGGCGCTGGTGACGCGGCATCCGCGGCTGACCCCGCGGATCAGCGAGGCCGAGGCCGGGGAGTGCTTCGACCTGCTGTTCACCGGCGACGCCGACCTGGCCCTGGTGGAGGCCAAGCCGGACGAGCCGCCACGCGACCGCGCCCGGTTCGACCAGCGGTCGCTGCTGGACGATCCGTTCGACCTGCTGGTCCCGGCGGGCCACCGGCTCGCCGCTCGGGAGCGGGTGGACCTCGCGGAGGCCGCCCGCGAGCCGTGGATCGTGCCGAGCACGCCGTGCACGTGCCGCACGCACGTGTTGTCCGCCTGCGGCGCGGCCGGCTTCACGCCGGACGTCGCCCACGACGCGGTGAACTGGGACGTCACGATCGCGCTGGTGGCGCACGGGCTGGGCGTGGCGCTGGTGCCCCGGCTGGCCCGGGTCCCGGCGAGCGCCGCCGTGGTGCGGCTGGCGTGCGAGGGCGAGCCCCGGCGCAAGATCCTGACGGTCACGCGTCCGGGCGGCCGTGCCCGTCCCGCGGTGGCCGCGGCGCTGGCAGAGCTGGAGCGGCTGGTGCCCACCATGCTCGCGGTCTGACGGCGGGCCGCCCGCTGGCGTGAACCGGCCGGCGGCCGGATTGCTCGGCGTGCCACGAGCTGCGGCGTGCGCCGCCGTGGCGTGGCCGGCGCCCCGCGATGGCCGCGTCGCCGTGCGGTGAGCGTGGATGGCCGGTGGTTTCGGCGGGCGGTCCGCCGTGGAACGGCGACCTGCGGCGGGGAGCCGGCCGGGCTGCTCGCCGCGGCCGCTGCCCCCGCGCTGCGGCGTGCGCCGCCGTGGTGCGGGTGGCGCCCCGCAGTGCCGCAGGGCGAGTGGGCCGCCGGTCGGGCGGTCAGCTGTCGAGCGCCGGGAGGTGCTGCGGCAGGCCGATGAGCGGGGTTTGCGGGTCGCCGGCCTCGGCGACGCGGTCCAGCACCGTGCGGACGGTCCAGCGGTCCGGGCGCAGAGCAGGATCGTCGAGTTCGTCCCACGTGATGGGGACCGACACCGGCGCTCCCGGCGCCGGGCGCGGGCTGAACGGGGCGACCAGGGTCTTGTTGATCGCGTTCTGCGTGTAGTCCAGGCGCGCCAGCCCGCCGCGCTCGTTCTTGTACCACCGCCAGCTCACCAGGTCCGGCAGGACGCGTCCGACGACCCGGGACAGGGCCTCGACCCAGGCGCGGGTGCCGGCGAAGGTGTAGCCGGGCGCGACGGGCACCCAGATCTGGATGCCGCGCCGCCCGGTGACCTTGGGCGTGCCCCGCAGGTCCAGGTGCTCCAGCGCGGTGCGGTACAGCCGGGCGAGTTCGACGATGTCGTCGAAGCCGGTGGTGGTGCCCGGGTCGATGTCGATCAGCGCCCAGCTGGGCTGGTGCACGTCGGGCAGCCGCGAGGTCCACGGGTGCAGCTCGACGCCGCCGAAGTTCGCCATCCACACCAGCGCCGGCACGCTGTCGAGCACCGCGTAGCACTGGGTCTCGCCGGGATCGGCTTCGGTGTTGTGCCAGCGGGTGAGCCAGTCCGGGGCGTGGCCGGGCACCTCCTTGTGCCAGAACCCGGGCCGGTCGACGCCGTCGGGGTAGCGGTGCGCGTTCACCGGGCGCCCGGCGAGGTAGGGCAGCATGACCGGGGCGATCCGCGCGTAGTAGCGGATGAGGTCCCGTTTCGTCACCGGCGGTTCGGCTTCGGTGCCCGGGAACAGCACCTTGTCCAGGTTGGTGAGCTTGAGCCGCCGTCCGGCGATGCTCCAGGTGCCGGACTTGCCGATCCCGTCGAGCGCGGCCAGCTCGCCGGCCGTCGGCGGGTCCCAGCGCGGGGCCAGGGGCACCTCGGCTTCGGCGGCCGGAACGTCGCTGCGCCACATCGCTTCGGGCGCGGCGGCGACCTCGTCGTTCGTGCGGCCCGATTTGACCGACCGGGGCAGCTCCTCCGGGTCCCAGCCGGGCCGGGCGTGCTCGTCGTGCTTGTGGATCAGCAGCCACTGCTCCTTGCCCCGCCGCGCGGTGCGGACGAGCGCGAACCGCCCGGCCAGCTTCTCGCCACGCAGGTCGAAGTGCAGCTCGCCGTCCTCGATCGCCCGCGCCGGATCGGTGCCCTCGGCCGGCTGCCAGGTGCCCCGGTCCCACACGATCACGTCCCCGCCGCCGTACTGGCCCTTCGGGATGACGCCCTCGAAGCCCGCGTACTCCAGCGGGTGGTCCTCGACGTACACCGCGAGCTGCCGCACCCCCGGGTCCAGCGTCGGGCCCTTGGGCACCGCCCAGCTGGCCAGCACGCCGTCGACCTCCAGCCGGAAGTCGTAGTGCAGCCGCCGGGCGCGGTGACGCTGCACGACGAAGCGGCGGCCCGGCTCACCGGCCGTGCCGCCGGCCGGCTCCGCGGTCACCGAAAAGTCCCGCTTGGCCCGGTAGGGCGCGAGCCGGTCCGTCGTCCGCCGTGGTGGGCTCACCCCATCCGGGTACCCAGCGCGAGGCAGGATGATCCCTGCCGCGCGGGGCGCCCGCCGTGGCCGGCGGCTCAGCGCGGCGGGTCCAGCATCGGCACGAGGAAGCGGCGCGCGACGTCCTTCAGCTGCTCCTCGTCGTCGAGGTCGATCAGACGGCTCGGGGTGACCAGGAACGACGTGGAGATCCGCACCATCAGCTCCGCGACCAGGTCCACGTCCACCCCGGCGGAGACGTGCCCCGCGGCCTGTTCGCGGCGCAGCTGGCCCGCCACGAAACCCCGCACCGTCGCCATCGTCCGGCCGCCGTCGCCGATCAGGGACGGGACGACCACCTCCGGCTCCACGTCCATCAGCCCGCCGATCAGCGGGTTGTGCCGGATCGCCCGCAACGCGCTCGCGAAACCGAGGACCACCCGGTCGGCCACGCTCGCCGCGCGCCGGATGTCCAGCAGGAACTGGTCGAAGTAGCGGCGGAACTCGCGCTGCACGACCTGCTCGACGAGCGCGTCCTTGGTGGCGAAGCGGCGGTAGACGGTGATCCGCGAAACCCCGGCCCGCTTCGCGACATCCTCCATTGTGGACCGCCGGATGCCCACGCGGCGGAACTGCTCGTAGGCGGCCTCGAGCACGCGCTCGGTGGTTTCGTCGGTGTCCCCGGCGCCGGCCATGGCGTCCACGAAGGCGCGCTCCAGCAGCGATTCCGAGCCCGGAGAGGTCATGAGGGCGGATCGTACAGGTTCCACGCGGGCCCTTCCCGGTTCGAAAACGGCCCCCTTGATACAAGGAACCAAGTGCTGTATCACAGTATCAGTCGATGTCAGCCGACTCGAGGAGGAGTCCGGGCATGGAGCAGCTCAACAGGCGCAACGCGTTGATGGTCGGCGGAGCACTGGGCGCGCTGGGGGCGCTCGGCGTGGTGTCCCCGGCCCAGGCCCGCGCCGCGTGGACGTGGTCCCCGCAGGGCTCGGTCGCCGGCGCCGGAGCGGGCGCCGATCCGCGCGGGTGTGGGACCCGGAGGCCGACCCCGTGGTCGCCGCGCTGCTGGACTCCGGTGACGTGCCCAGGGTGAACGCACTGCTGCGGACGTGGACGAAGAACGGCCAGCCGCTGCCGGCCGGCCTGCCCGCGGACCTGCGCGACTTCGTCGAAGAAGCCCGGCGGCTGCCCGCGTGGACCGATCACGCCAAGCTGGACCAGGCGTTCTCCTTCACCGAGCGGCGCGGGCTCTACCTCGGCGTGCTGTACGCGATGGCCAGCGGCATGATGAGCACGGTCATCCCCAAGGAGGCTCGGGCGGTCTACTACTCCTACGGCGGCGCCAATATGAAGGACCGCATCTCCAAGACCGCCAAGCTCGGCTACGACATCGGCACCCGCGACGCCTACGACCCGGGCGGCGAGATGATCGTCACCTGCGTCAAGACCCGCCTGGTGCACGCGGCGGTGCGGCACCTGCTGCCGCAGTCGCCGCACTGGACCGACGCCGCGCCCGAGGACATCCCGATCAGCCAGGCCGACATCATGGTCACCTGGCACAGCCTCGCCACCACGGTCATGCAGAAGCTGCTCGAGTGGCAGGTGCCGATCGCGGAGCAGGACTCCGTGGCCTACCTGCACTCGTGGCAGGTGACCGCGCACATGCTCGGCGTCCGCGACGAGTACATCCCCGCGTCCTGGCGCGAGGCCGGCTCGCAGGCCGAGCAGGTGCTGACCCCGATCCTCGCGCCGACCCCCGAGGGCAAGAACCTCGCGGACATCCTGCTCGGTCTCGGCGCCGAACTCGACGGCACCATCCTCACCCGGCCGCTGCTCGGCTCGTTCACGCGCTACACCCTCGGCGACGAGATCGCCGGCTGGCTGGAGATCCCCCGGGAACCGGTGTTCGACCCGCTGATCCGGACGCTGTGGCGGCCGTTCATCGCCGCGCGGGAGTTCGGCCTGCACTTCCCCGGCGCGAAGGAGACCTACTGGCTCTTCGAGGAGTTCATCCGCAAGGTCGTGCTCGTCTACCTGTCCGAGGCGCAACCGATCAGCATCGAGATCCCCGTGGTCAACCGTCCCTCCTGAAAGGACTGCCGGACATGACGGACATCAGCAGGCGCAAGGCGTTGCTCTCCGGCGGGGCGCTGGGCGCGCTCGGCGCGCTGAGCATCGCCGCGCCGGCGCAGGCACGCGACCTGGTGTGGACGTGGGCGCCCAGCGGTTCGGTCGCGGGCACGGGCGCCGGTGCCGACCCGCGCTGGGTGTGGGACACCGAAGCCGACGCGCTGCTGGCGTCACTGATGCAGCGCGGGGTCATTCCCCAGGTCAACGAGCTGCTGTGGAACTGGGAGCGCAACGACCAGCCACTGCCCGCCGGGCTGCCCGCGGACCTGCGCGACTTCATGGAACGGGCCCGGCGGCTGCCGGACTGGGCCGACCGCGGCAAGCTCGAACGCGCGGCCGAGTTCAACAAGAGCCGCGGGATCTACCTGAACCTGTGCAACGGCCCGGGCGGCGGGATCCTGGCGACCGCGATCCCGCACGAGGCCCGCGCCGTCTACTACTCGGCGGGCGGCGCGGACATGGAGGACCGGGTCGCGAAGACGAGCCTGTTCGGCTTCGCCGTGGGCTCGCTGAACGCCTACCGCCCGGACGGCAAGTGCGTGGTCGAGTGCGTGAAGACGCGGCTGGTGCACGCGGCGGTGCGCACCCTGCTCCAGCAGTCTCCGCACTGGCGGGACGGGATCCCGATCAGCCAGGAGGACATGCTCGTCACCTGGCACACCCTGCCGACCTTCGCGATGCGCAAGATGCGGGAGTGGGAGGTGCCGATCGGCGACGCCGACGCCGAGGCCTACCTGCACGTGTGGCAGGTGACCGCCCACCTGCTCGGCATCGCCGACGAGTACATCCCGGCCACCTGGGACGCCGCCTACGCGCAGTCCGACCAGGTCCTGCCGCGCAACATGGGACCCACCCCCGAGGGCGTCGAGCTCACCGACATCCTGCTCGGCCAGCTCGCCGAGCAGACCAGCCCGGGCAGCATCAGCCGCCCGCTGTGCAACGCGCTCGCCCGCTACCTGGTGGGTGACCGGGTGGCCGACTGGGACGGCATCCCGCGCGAACCGGTGTGGGACCGGCTGCTCCCGCAGATGTGGCCGCTGCTGGTGAAGTTCCGCGAGGGCCTGGTGCCGCTGCCGCTGGTGCCGGAGGTCGCCTGGACCATCGACGAGGCCCTGCGCCGGTACATCCTGTTCTACCTCACCAAGGGGCAGGAGACGAAGATCGAGATCCCGACCCGCAACCGGCCGGAGTAGGGCGTGGCCGGACCACTGGGCAGGCGGCGGTTCCTGGGATACGTGCTGGCCGCGCCGACCCTGGTGACCGCCGCCGGGCTCGGCCGGTCCCCGGCGGCGGCCCCGCTGCCGTCGCCGGAGATCACCGGGATCGCCGACCTCACCGACCTGATGACCCTGGCGACCCTGCCCACGGCGGGCCTGATCACCGTCGAGGTCGGCCCCGACGGCACGGTGTCCTTCGCGCTCCCGCGAGCCGAGGTGGGGCAGGGGATCACGACCTCGACGGCCATGCTGATCGCCGAGGAACTGGGCACCGGCGTGGACCGGGTGCGGGTCACGCTCGCCGACGCCCGCCCGGAACTGGTGTTCAACCAGCTCACCGGCGGCTCCAACACCACGGTCGCCACCTACACCCCGGTCCCGGTGGCCGCGGCGATCGCCCGGCAGCGGCTGCTCACCGCGGCTTCCCGCGAACTCGGTGTCCCGGCCGGCGAGCTGACCCTGGAGAACGGCGTCATCTCCGCGCCGGGGCGCGGCGGCACCGGCATCGGGGCGTTCGCGGCGCGGGCGGCGAGCGCGCGCACCGAGCCGGTGCGGGTCGGGCTGCGATCCCGCGAATCGTTCACCGTCATCGGCAAGCCGCACAACCGCATCGACGCGCTCGCGGCGGTCACCGGCCGCAAGAAGTTCGCGATGGACCTCGACGTGCCGGACGCGCTGCCGACCATGGTGTGCCGCGCGCCTACGCTGGGCGGCCAGCCCGGCGCGGTGCACAACCTCGCCGAGGTCCGGGCCCTGCCGGGCGTCACCGACGTCGCCGTGATCTCCACCGGGGTCGCCGTGCGGGCGCGGACCTTCGGGCAGTGCATCGACGCGGTGCGCGCGCTGCGGGTGTCCTGGCGTGACGGCACCGCGGCGGGGAAGTCCGACGACACCGTGCTCGCCGAGCTGCGTGCCGCCGAGCTGCCGATCGGGCCGCGGCCCCCGTTCACGCAGACCGTGGACGAGACGTTCACGTTCTTCTTCCGCAGCACCAGCGCGCTGGAAACCAACTGCGCGATCGCCGACGTGCGCCCGGGCCGGGCCGAGATCTGGGCGGGCCTCAAGGCGCCGATCGTGGCGAAGCAGGCCATCGCGGCTCGGCTCGGGCTGCCCCCGGGCGCGGTCACCGTGCACGTCACCGAAAGCGGCGGCTCGTTCGGGCGCAAGCTGTTCTTCGACGCCGCCGCGGAAGCCGCCGAGGCGTCGAAGGCGTTCGGCAAACCGGTCAAGCTCATGTGGCACCGCGCCGACGACTCCCGCCACGGCCGCGCCCACCCGATGGCGACCTCACGTGTGCGGGCCGCCTTCACCGGGAGCACCGTCGTGGGCTACGACCAGCGGCACACCAGCGTCGCGACCGACCTGGGGCACGGGTTCGGCGAGATCGCCACCGCGTTCGCCGCCCGGCTGCCGGTCGCCGACCGCGGGTTCGCCCAGGTGTTCTTCCAGCTCTCCCAGGAGATGTCCTACGACTTCGGGATCAGCACGCGGCTGCTGTCCGAAACGGATCGCGGCTTCCACACCGGCAGCATGCGCAACGTCTACTCGCCGGACGTCACCTGCGCCCGGGAACTCGTCGTCGACCGGCTCGCCGCCCGCATGGGCAAGGACGCCTACCGGTTCCGGCGCGAGTTCCTCCGCGACGACCGGTCCCGCGCCGTGCTCGACGCGGCCGCCGAAGCCGGTGAGTGGGGCCGCGCGCTGCCGGCCGGGGTGGCGCAGGGGATCGCCTTCCACGCCGAGTACAAGTCGGTCAGCGCGTGCCTGGTCGAGCTGGACTGCCGGCCGGAGACGGTGAACCGCGTCGTCCGCGACGGGGTGACCGGGCCACGGGTGACCAGGGCGGTGATGGCCGTGGACGTGGGCCTGGCGGTGAACCCGCGCGGGCTGGAGGCGCAGATGACGGGTTGCGTCATGGACGGCATCGCGCTGGCCCTGACCTCCAGCCTGCACCTGCGCGACGGCTACTTCCTGGAAGCCAGCTGGGACAACTACTTCTACACCCGGCAGTGGAACACGCCACCGGAGGTCCGGGTCGTCGTGCTGCCGGACACCGGCGACCGGCCCGGCGGTGCCGGCGAGCTCGGCGTCGCGGCCTCGTTCGCCGCCGTGGCGTGCGCCTACGGCCGCGCGACGGGCACCACGCCCCGCAGCTTCCCGATCAACCACGGCGTGTTGTCGTTCGAACCGAAACCGACCGTGCCGCCGGTCCCGCCGTCGCCTGCCGACGGCCTGAGGTGAGGAGTTCCGTGCCCGAACACACCTTCCGCGTCAACGGCGCCCAGGTCACCGTCGACGTCGACAGTGACGTCCGGCTCCTGTGGGTGCTGCGCGACGTCCTCGGCATCACCGGGCCCAAGTACGGCTGCGGCATCAACGTCTGCAAGGCGTGCACCAGCCACCTCAACGGGAAAGCCGTCAACCCGTGCGCCATCCCGGTCGGCGACCTCGGGCCGGCGGACGAGGTCACCACCATCGAAGGCCTGGCGGCCACGGCCGGCCAGGAGCTGCACCCGATGCAGCAGGCCTGGCTGGACCACGACGTCGCGCAATGCGGCTACTGCCAGCCGGGCCAGATCATGGCGGCGGTCGCCCTGGTCCAGCGGGTCGCCGCGGAGGGCCGCACGATCAGCGACGCCGACCTGGACACGCTGCGCAACATCTGCCGCTGCGGCACCTACCCCCGCATCCGCGCGGCGATCAGGTCGGCGGCGGCGAAGATGTGACCTGCCCGGCGCGTGCCGCGTCCAGCACGTACCCGGGCGGGTTCCTCGGCGCAGGCGCGTCACGGCCGGTCAGCATCGCGTCGTGGCGGGCGCACAGCCGGGCCGCCTCGTCTCGCCGGCCGTCCGTGAGCGCCAGCGTCGCCAGGCATCGGGTTGCGGATCCGCTCGAACAACTCCCGGGCGTTCGAGCAGCTCGCGCAGGTCGCCGCGGGCCGCGACCAGGTGCTCCACGTTGCCGGCCACCAGCGGCATCCGCTTGCCGGACAGTCGCTGGGCCAGCGGGGCAGCCGCGCGTTTCGCCCAGCCCGACCCCGCGGGTGATGCGGAAGGCGGCCGCGGCCCGCTCCAGCACCGCGAGCGCCACTCGCGTCTTGCCCACGCCGCCCGGTCCGGTCAGCGTGCGCAGCCGGGTCTCGCCCGCGCCGAGCAGTTCGGCCACCGTGGCGACGACGCCGTCCCGTCCGATGAGCGGCGTCAGCGGCCGGGGAGGCCAGCTCCTCCTGGGGCGGCGGGTGCCCGACGGCCACGCCGGACGTGCCGCGATCGCCATCCCGGTCGCGAGCCTCGTGCCATCGGGACTGGACTCTTCCGAGACGACGACATAGTGTCGGCCTCAGCCGCGGGAGAAGTCCGATGGGCAGACGGCTTTTCCCGATCGCGGCGCGGGCCACCGCTCCGGACCTCGGCGGTGCCACCCGGACTGTCCCGAAAGGAATTCGCGTTCGCTGTCCACTGTGGAGCGCACGGTCCGGGTCCGGTTGCGGGCGTTACCGGAGGAGGCGCACGACGTTGACCACCGTTTCCCACGAGCCAGCCAGGGACACCGCCGGGAGCCGGCCACCCGCCGAGCGTGAGCCGTGGTTCCCGGTCTACGGGGACGGCGGGCCGCCAGGTGCCGCGCGGGACCCGGAGTCGCTGCGCGCGACCCTCGCCACGGTCGCCGAGACCGCGGCCGCGCTGACGGCGCTGCTCGACGGCCTGCGCCGGGAGCAGACGCGCGAGCCGGCCATCCGGCAGACCCCGGTGTGCGTGGAGCTGGACCAGGCCGCGGCGGCCGCGGTCGACCTGCGCGCCGCGGCGGAGAGCGCCGCCAGGGCGGTGGCCGGGTTCGAGCGCCGGGCGCCGCAGGTGCGGCTCCCACGCCAGGAGACGCCGCGATAGGCCCGTGCCGCCAGCCTGAGCGGAGGGAGGCTCGACAACGGCTTGCCCGGCCGGGTCCCGGGTGTCTGGACGCGGGCCTGGCGGACGGCTCGCCTGCCGGCGCGCGGCTACCGGGGCCGGGCGTTGGCGGCGAAGCGGGCGGGTGCCCGTGATGCGGGCCGGGCGGCGCCGCGAGGGGCTTGCGGGGGGATCGTCTGGCCGCGGAACCCGCCCGCCGGCCACGGCGAACCGGCCGGACCCGCCGGCGCCCCGCTACCCGCCGGCCGCGCGCTCGTACACCTTCCGGCCGGCGAACCACGTCTGCTCCGCCCGCGTGCCCGCCAGCCGGTCCGCCGGGACGGCGAACGGGTCGCGGTCGAGCACCACGAAGTCGGCGGACTTGCCCGGCTCCAGCGAGCCGGTCACGTCGTCCACGCCCATCGCGCGGGCCGCGCCCAGCGTGTAGGCCTGCAGGGCCTCCTCGAGGGTCAGGGCCTGCTCCGGCCACAACCGGCCGGGGTGGACGCCCGTGGGATCGGCCCGCGTCACCAGCCCCTGGATCCCCGGCCACGGGTCCGGCGAGGGCACCACCGGCCAGTCCGAACCCCCGGCCACCAGCACGCCCGCGTCGACCAGGTCGCGGTTCGGGTGCAGCCGCTCCGCCCGCTCCCGCGGCACGCACGCGCAGATCGCCTCGAAGATGACCCCCGGGAACCACAGCGCGGGCGACAGGTCCGCGATCACCCCGAGTCCGGCCATCCGCGGCACGTCCTCCTCGGCGACGTACTGGCCGTGCGCGATGTGGAACTTCGCCGCGCCGAACCCTTCGGCCCGCACCGCGGCCACCGCGTCCAGCGTCATCCGCACCGAGGCGTCCCCGGTGCAGTGGATCTTCGCCGACAGGCCCTGCCCGGCCACGCGCAGCAGCCAGCCGGTCAGTTCCTCCGCGGTCATCGTGGTCTCGCCGCGCCAGGACGGGCCGTGCACGTCGTCGGGCAGGTACGGCCGCAGGAACGCGGCGGTCTTCGACGTCGGCACCCCGTCCAGGAAGATCTTGACGAAGTCCGGGCGGTGGTGGCGCCCGCGGTAGTCCTCCCGCACGTCGATGAGGTCCTGCCCGAGCGGGTGCGTGCCGAAGATCTTGTCGTTGACCTGCAGCGACGTCACCACCCACGCGTCCAGCCGCCCGGTGTCGTCCAGGTGCTTGAGCGCCCGCAGCATCGGCAGCGACGCGGCGGCGTCCTGGAAGGCGGTGACGCCGAACGAGTGCAGGATCTCGATCCCCCGCAGGCACGCCTGGGCATCCTGTTCCACAGTGGACGGCGCCGAGGCCGCATATGCCCGCTCGACCGGGATCAGCGCGGACTCGATGAGCAGCCCGGAGCCGGGGGAGATCCCGGCGAGCGCCAGCGCGGCCGAGGACACCCAGCGGTTGTGGCAGCTGTCGTCGCGCAGCAGCACCGGCCGCCCGCCGGCCGCGTCGTCGAGCGCGGCCAGCGCTTCCGGCGTGGACAGCTCCGGGATCAACGTGCTGCCCCACCCGCCGCCGACCACCCAGCCGTCCGGCGGCAGGTCCGCCGACCAGGCCCGGATGGCGGCCAGCAGCCCGGGCAGGTCCTCGGTGCCGTCGAACTTCAGCTCGAACAGGTCGGCCCGCCCGGCGGTCAGGTGGTGGTTGTGGACGTCGGCGAGCGCGGGCATCAGGAACGCGCCGCCGTGGTCGACGACCTCGCCGTCGTACGACGACAGCAGCTCCTCGCCGCCGACGGCGGTGATCACCCCGTCGGTGACGACGAGGACCGCGGCTCGCGGCCGCGCCGGGTCGAGCGTGCGGATCCGGGCGTTGCGGTGGATCTGAACGGACATCGGGGTTTCTCCACTCAGTCGCAGCAGTGTGATCCGGCGGCCCGCGGCACGTCGAGGGCGGGGTTGCGGTCGAAGAACCCGACCGGCCTGAGCTTGAACCCGGTGTAGTCGACCGGCATGATCGGCCAGTCCTCCGGGCGCGGGAAGTGGGTGAGCCCGAAGGTGTGCCACACGACGAGGTCCTGCCCGTCGATGTCCCGGTCGTCCGCCACGTAGGCGGGCAGCCCGGCGCCGCCGGGGTGCTGGTTGACGAAATCACCGGCGGCGTAGCGCTGCGCGGGGTCGTAGCGGGTGACCCACAGGTGCTTGGTGGCGAAGGTGGCGCGGCGGTGGATCGAGGACTCCTCGTCGGCGAGCAGCTCGGGATTGCCCTCGGGGATCAGCGCGTAGGCGACCGGATCGCCGAGCCGGTTGCGGGAGCCGGGGTTGGTGATGTGCCAGACGCGGCCGCGGAAGGGGCCGGCGAGCCGCTGCGCCTCGGACTCGCGCCGCAGCGGGGTCCGGCGGTGGGTGAAGGCGTTGCCGCGCGGGTTGTCCGGCCCGATCGGCACCCGCTCGACCTCGACCTCTTCGACCAGGTTCGCCGGCCCGTCCACGGCCATGTCCAGGCGCGCGCTGAACAGGTGCTGGTGGTAGGGGGCGCCCAGGCCGGGGGCGAGTTCGGCGGCGTAGGGGTAGCCCTTGCCGGGGTAGGCCGAGGTGAACACCACGCCGGTGGCCTTGACCTCGCACTCGATGGTGCCGTCGAGGTAGAGGTACCAGTAGAAGCCGTAGTCGTAGTTGCCGATGGTGGTGAAGAAGGAGATCACCATGCGGCGCTGGCGGCGGGTCTCCGACGAGCCGGCCCACAGGTCGGTGTGCTTCCAGAGGATCCCGTAGTCCTCCTCGTGCAGGCAGATCGCGTTGGGCAGCACGCGGGGGTGGCCGAACTCGTCGGCGATCATCGCGTCCAGGTAGGTGATCTCGCCCAGGCAGTCGCAGCCGAGCTCGAGCGCGTTGGCGTAGCGGCCGACGAGGTATTCACCGGTGTCGAAGTAGTTCTGCCACGAGCGGATGGGGGAGGGGTCGGCGTAGGGCACGACCATCTCCGAGATCGAGGCCCGGTGCACGATCGGCCGGTCGCGGCCGCCGTCGCGGAAGGCGATCCCGTGCAGGACCAGCCCCTCACGCGCGTCGAAGCCGATGCGCAGCGACCAGTTCTCCCACCTCAGCAGGTTCCCGTCGAGGGTGAAGCTGGGGCCCTCGGGCTGGGTGATCTCCAGCGGTTTCTGCGAGGTGCGGAGCGGACCGGTGACCGCGGGGTCGTCGAAGTTGCCCGGCTCGGCGGGAACCGGGACCGGCCCCAGGTCGATCACCCGGGTGACCTCCCGGGCCGTGACGTCCACGTAGCCGACGAGCCCGTCGACGGGGTGGGCCCACGCGTGGTCCCGCGGGTGCTCCTGGACGAAGGCCAGGCCGCGCAGGATGCGCCGCCCGGTCTCCTCCGGGTAGCCGAACACCCCGGCCGACAGCGGCGCCACCCGCACCTTCGCCACGTCCAGGTCGCGGGCGGCCAGCGCGGCCAGCCACCGCTCGTCCTTGGCGAGCACCTCCTCGACCAGGGCGAACTCCTCGTCCAGCACGGGCAGCTGCCCGTCCACGGCGGGGTCGAGCGTGCGCTGCGCGAGCACGGACTCCGCGGTGAGCGACACCAGCACGTCCCGGCCACCGGTGACGTCGTGCAGCAGGACGCGCACCACGCGATCGGGGCGGACCGCGTCCTTGGCGGGCTCTTCGAGCCCCAGGTAGGCGACCCGGGCGGTGCCGGGGAAGAGGCCGGCGCTGGTGAGGATTCGGCGGGCGGTGGTGATCTCGTCGGCGGTCAGCGGCGCGAGCGGGTGGGCCGGAGGCATCGTCGGACTCCTTTTTTCTCCACGTGTAGACGAAAGGGTGAGGCATCGTCGCCGCGAGCGCAAGGGGCCGTTACCGTGAAGGCATGCCGAAGCAGGTGGACCACGACCGGCGGCGCGCGGAGATCGCCGGCGCCGCGTGGCGCGTGATCGCCGAACGGGGCATCGACGCGGCCACCATGCGGGCCATCGCCGGGGAGATGGGCATGGCCAACGGCGCGCTGAAGCACTACTTCCCGGGCAAGAACGCGCTCATCCGCACCGCGTTCACCCGCGTGGTCGACAACACCGACGCCCGCGTGCGGGACCGCCTCGGCGAGGCGACGGGACTGGCGGCCCTGCGCGTGTTCTGCCACGAGGTCATGCCGGTCGAGGACGTCACGCGGCTGGAGGCCCGGGTCGTCCTGCCGTTCTGGCAGCGCGCCCTCGCCGACGCCGAGCTGGAGGCGGTCTACGACGCGGCGATGACCGCGTGGCGGGCGCGGATCGGCGGGTTCCTCCGCGACGCCCGCGCCGCGGGCGAGGTCCGCACCGCCGTCCCGGACGAGGTGATCGTCGAGCAGCTGCTCGCCATGCTCAACGGGGTGCAGGCCCTGGCGCTGCTCAGCCCGGGCACGACCACGCCGGAGCTGCAACGGCGGATGATCGACGCGTTCCTGGACGGGCTGGCGTAGGGGAATCCTTCAGCGGGCGAAGGGAAACACCCAATGTCGCCCGGAACCGCCCGTGATTAGCGTTTTTCAGCAACGCTGGCGAAAATCACGGGAGGCGTTCGTGCCGTTGGACGAAGACCTGTTGCCCGAAGCGCGGAAATCGTATCGTTACCAGTGGTACGTGGTGGCGGTGTGCATGGTCGCCTACGTGTTCTCGTTCGTCGACCGGCAGATCCTGTCGCTGATGATCGAGCCGATCAAGCGCGATCTGCACCTGTCCGACACCCAGTTCAGCCTGCTCAACGGGCTGGCGTTCTCCCTGCTGTACTCGGTGATGGGCCTGCCCATCGCGATTCTCGCCGACAAGCGCTCCCGCCCGCTGATCATCTCGATCGGGGTCGCGTTCTGGAGCCTGGCCACCGCCGCCTCCGGGCTGGCGAAGGGATTCGTGCACCTGTTCCTCGCCCGGATCGGCGTCGGCGTGGGCGAGGCCGCGCTGTCGCCCGCCGCGTATTCCATGTTCAGCGACATGTTCCCGAAGAGCAAACTCGGGCGCGCGTACGGGATCTATTCGCTGGGCTCGTTCATCGGCGGCGCCGCCGCGTTCATCATCGGCGGTTACGTCATCAACCTGCTCAAGTCGGTCGACACCGTCGCGCTGCCGCTGATCGGCGAGGTGCGGGCGTGGCAGCTGACGTTCCTGATCGTCGGGCTGCCCGGGGTCGTCCTGGCGCTGCTGGTGTTCCTCACGGTGCGCGACCCGCGGCGCCGCGGGCTGCAGCGCGACGCCGACGGCGGCGTGCGCAAGGTCGCGCTGCGTCACGTGTTCGCGTTCCTGTGGGCCCACCGCCGCACGTTCACCGCGCACTACCTGGGGTTCTCGCTCTACGCGCTGGTGCTGCTCGGGATGATGGCGTGGACCCCGGCGTTCTACATCCGCACCTTTTCGCTGACCTCCACGCAGGCCGGCTACCTGCTCGGCGTGGTGGTGCTGGTCGCCAACGGCAGCGGCGTGCTCTTCGGCGGCGGGCTGGTCGACCGGCTCGCCCGGCGCGGCCACACCGACGCCGGGATGCGGGCGGGGGTGATCGGCGCGCTGGGCATGATCGTCCCGGTCGTCGCGTTCACCCAGGCCGGGCAGCTGTGGCTGTCGCTGGTGCTGCTGGCCGTGGCGATGTTCTTCGCGTCCTTCCCGATGCCGGCCTCCACCGCCGCCATGCAGGTGCTCAGCCCCAACCAGATGCGCGCCCAGGTGTCGGCGATCTTCCTGCTGAGCTCGAACCTGATCGCGCTCGCGCTGGGCACCACCCTCGTCGCGCTGGTCACCGACCGGGTCTTCGGCGACCCGAAGATGGTCGGCTCCTCACTGTCCATTGTCTACGGTCTCGCCTCCGTGGCGACCGTGCTGCTGCTGTGGCGCGGGTGCCGGCACTTCCGGCACAGCCTCGCGGCCGAGCGGGAGACCGGGGAACGCGCCGCGCAACCGGAAGGAGTCAGCTAGATGAGGATCGCAGTGCTGGGCGGTGGCCACGGGTGCTGGGCCGCGGCGGCCGAACTGACCGAGCACGGGCACGACGTGCGGTGGTGGCGACGCGACACCGCCGCGCACCAGGCCCTGCGCGACGCCGGTGCGATCACCGTGCGCGACCACCGCGGCACCCGGCACGTGCGGGTGGGACAGCTGGTCACCGCCCACGCCGAGGCGGTGCGCGAGGCCGAGCTGATCGTCGTCCCGCTGCCGTCGACCACCCACCCCGACCTGGCCGCCCGGCTCGCCCCGCTGCTCACCGACGGGCAGGTGGTGTTCCTGCCGCCGGGCACGCTCGGGTCGGTCCTGTTCGGCAAGGCGCTGGCCGACGCGGGCAACCCCGCCGACGTCGCGTTCGCCGAGACCGGCACGCTGCCCTACCTGGCCCGCCGCCACGGCGACACCGAGGTGGTGATCAGCGGCTACGCGACCCGGCTGCCCACCGGCGTGTTCCCGGCCCGGCTGGCCGGCAAGGCGTTCGACGTGCTGCGCGCGGCCTACCCGAGCGTGGAGGAGAGCGAGGACGGGCTGAGCGGGGCCCTGATGAACGCCGGGCCGGTGATCCACCCGCCGCTGATCCTGATGAACGCCGGGCCGCTGGAGCACTTCGACGCCTGGGACATCCACAACGAGGGCACCCAGCCCGCGATCCGGCGGGTCACCGACGCCCTGGACGCCGAGCGGATCGCGCTGCGCGAGGCGCTGGGCTACGGCGCGCCGCACTTCCCGCTGGCCGACCACTACGCCACCGACGGCGACGAGTGGATGTACGGCCGGGCCGCGCACGAGAAGCTGACCGACAGCGGCGACTGGCGGGAGAAGATCGACCTGCTCACCCACCGCTACATGCTGGAGGACACCCGGCTGGGCCTGTCGCTGCTGGTGTCGGTGGGCCGCTGGGCGGGGGTGCCGACGCCGGTCGCGGCCGGTCTGCTGAGCCTCGCCTCCGCCGTCACCGGGCGCGACCTCTACGCCGAGGGCCGCACCCTGGAGAGCCTCGGGCTGGCCGGGCTGTCCCGGCCGGAGCTGGCCCGCCTGCTGCGGGAGGGTTTCACCTCGTGAGCGACGACATCGCCGTGGTCGGGGCCGGCCGCATGGGGGAGGGCATCGCGCTCACCTGCCTCGCGGCCGGTTTTCCCGTGGTGCTGGCCGACGTCAAGGACCGCACCGGAGACGAACGGAACGCCTACGCCGGCCGGGTCCGCGCGCGCCTGGCCGGGAAGCTCGGCGAGGACGCGCTGGCCCGGTTGACCGTGTGCGGGCGGGAGCCCGGCACGCTGTCCGGCGCGGCGGTGGTGTTCGAGGCGGTGCCGGAGGTCCTGGAGATCAAGCGGGACGCGCTCGCCTGGGCCTGCGCGCAGGTCGCGGGGGACGCGGTGATCGCCTCGACCACGTCGACGTTCCTGGTCACCGAGATCGCCGCGCTGGTCGGGCGGCCGGAGCGGGCGGTCAACGCGCACTGGCTCAACCCCGCCGACGTGATGCCGCTGGTCGAGGTCAGCCGCAGCGACGACACCGACCCGGCGGCGGTCGCCCGGCTGACCGGCCTGCTGGAGCGCCTCGGCAAGATCCCGGTGGTGTGCGGGCCCGCGGCGGGCTACATCGTGCCGCGGCTGCAGGCGCTGGTGATGAACGAAGCGGCCCGCATGGTCGAGGAGGGCGTGGCGAGCCCCGCCGACATCGACCTGGCCGTGCGGGCCGGGCTCGGCCCGCGGTTCTCGGTGCTGGGGCCGCTGGAGTTCATCGACTGGGGCGGCGGCGACATCCTCTACTACGCCTCCCGCTACCTGACCGACCGGCTCGGTGACCGGTTCCGGCACCCGGACGTGATCGAGCAGAACATGACGGCCGGCCGCCGCGGCCTGCGGGACGGGACCGGGTTCTACGCCTTCGACCCCGGCCGGGTGGCGGAGTACCGGGCGGCGCGGATGCGGGAGTTCGCCGAGCTGTTCCGCCTGCGCGAGCCGGAGTTGCGGCACGGCACCGAGGTACCGACGCGGGACTGAGCGGACGGGGCTCGTCGCGAGCGCGACGGGCCCCGTCCTGCGGATCCGGGATGCGCCGCGATCAGCCGGCGAGGTTGCGCAGGCGCGCCGAGGGAGTCGAACACGGAGGTCCTCCCGCGACGGCACTGCCTCCGCGCCCCGGGCGGGGGAGTACAGCCACCAGAAATTGCCCCACGGGTCGCGCAGGGTCCTCACCGCCGAAGAACGGCGCTACCTCGGTGACCACCACGGCGCCTCGCGCGGTGGCGCGATCGGGCACCGAGTCGCCGATCGCCACCTCGGCGTGGATCTGCAGCTCGACCGGTTCGGCCTCGCTTGACCCCGGGTACCGGTCCGGCGCCCGCGACGGCCAGGCGCGTAATGATTCGCCACCCCTGGCGACTCCCTTCGGTCACCGTGGGAAAGGGGACGACCGATGCCGCTCTACCTGTCCAAGTTCAGCTACACGCCGGAGACGTGGGCCCGGCTGGTCCGCCACCCCGAGGATCGCCGGACGGCCACCCGGTCCTACATCGAGTCCGTCGGCGGGACGCTCCACGGGTTTCTGGTACGCCTTCGGCACGCATGACGGGCTTCACCCTGTGGGAGGCTCCGGACAACGTGTCCATGGCCGAGGTCGCGCTGGCGCTGAGCAGCGGCGGGGCGATCAGTTCGCTGGACACGACGGTCCTCCTGACCGTCGACGAGACAATGGAGGCGATGAGCCGGGCCACCCAGGTGGGATACCGGCCTCCCGGGGCGTAGCCCTGGCGCCGCTCACCCGCCCGCGGCCGGACGCCGGCTGATCCTCACCGGCTCGCCTCCGGGACCGCCGCGGCCCGGCGGTTCGCCCGGAGCGCGCGGGCCGGCCCGGTCTCCGGCAGGCAGAGCAGGCACACCAGCGACAGCACCAGCAGCGCGGCCAGGTAGAAACCGACGTTCACCGCCTCCCCGGTGCCGGCGACGACCCGGTTGGCGATCATCGGCGAGATGCCGCCGCCCAGCACGGCTCCGATGTGGTACCCCACGCCCACCCCGGACTGGCGCTGCTCCCGCGGGAACAGCTCGGAGAAGAACGTGTACATCGGTCCGAAGAGGACACCGGTGGCGCAGAACCCGAGGATCACCGCGGTGTTGACGGCGGCGACCGTGCCCGCCGAGCTGAGCGGGAACATCACCAGCGCGGATGCCAGCGACAGCACGGCACCGGCCAGCATCACCGGCTTGCGGCCGACCCGGTCGGACAGCCACGCCGCGCCCACGTTGCACAACGCGTGGCAGACCAGGGCGATCATCGAGCCGTTGACGATCGGCTGGCGGGGCAGCCCGAGGCCCTCCGGGGCGCGCGCCGTCGCGTAGGACAACATGAACGTGGCCAGCGCGAACGTGCTGGCGGTGAGCCCGATGTTGACGCCCGCGATCAGGCCGAGCCGCCGCCAGTTCGACTTGACCACCGCCAGCAGCGGCGCCTTCGCGCGGGCGCCCTCCTGCTCGGCCATCTGCCGGAACACCGGGCTCTCGGCGACGCCCTTGCGGATCCACAGCCCGACCACGAGCACCAGGCCGCCGGCGAGGAACGGGATCCGCCAGCCCCAGCTCAGGATCGCGTCGTCGGGCAGCAGCAGCACCAGGGTGAAAGCCAGGTTGGCCAGGATCGTGCCGACGGGCGAGCCGATCGCCACGAAGGACCCGTACAGGCCGCGGCGGCGCTGCGGCGCGTGTTCGATCGCCAGCACCGCGGCGCTGGAGTTCTCGCCGCCGCGCGCCAGGCCGTGGCACAACCGCAGCAGCACCAGCATGACCGGCGCGGCGACCCCGACGGCCGCGTAGGTGGGCAGCACCCCCATGCCCAGCGTCGCCAGGCCCATCAGGACGAACGCGCCGAACAACGCCGTCTTGCGGCCGCGCCGGTCCCCGAGCCAGCCGAAAACGGCGCCGCCGAGCGGGGCGGCCACGAAGCCGATCGCGAACGTCGCCAGGCTCATGAACGTGCCGAACCACGCGTCCCCGGTCGCGAAGAACACCTGGCCGAACACCAGGGCGGCCGCGGTTCCGTAGATCTGGAAGTCGTACAGCTCGAGCGAGGTGCCGACCGCGGCGGCCACGCCGATGCGCGGCAGGCTGGGCCGGGCGGGATCCTGTGTGGTCATGGACCGTCCTCATCGTCCGTGGGAGTTCCCGCTACGGTAGGAAAACGCCGGCCGTGCCTCCCAGTCGCAAATCCCGCAGCCGCGTAGGGAAAACCCGTAGCACGCTTGACAAGGTTCGCGCCGGTGACAGATGGTGTGCGGCATCGTGCCTCCCGCTCGGAGAAGGAGAATCTCGTTGACCGACACCGCTCTCGAAGCACTCGCCCGGCGGGTCGACGTTCTCGAGGCCGAAGCCGACATCCGCCGGCTACAAGCTCGTTACCTGTTCCTGTGCGACACGCCGCTGCCCGAGTACGGGGTCACCGGCGACGCGGAGCGCATCGAGCTGATCCTCCAGCTCTACACCGAGGACGCGGTGTGGGAGGGCGTCGGCGAGTACTACGACGGCCAGTTCGGGCGGGCCGAGGGCAAGCAGGCCATCCGGGAGCACTTCGCGCGGTTCTGGGGCGAAAAGCGGGACCCGGCGCTGGTGCTCAACGCGCACTACCTGACGTCGGAGCAGATCCACGTGCACGGCGACACCGCCGACGGGCAGTGGATCCACATGCAGCCGTGGCTGTTCTCCGACGGGTCGGCGCTGCTGCGGTCCAGCCGGCTCAACAACGCCTTCCGCCGGGACGGCGGGGTCTGGCGGATCACCCGCACCCGCACCGAGAACGTGTTCGTGGCGCCGCTGCCGGACCGCTTCGCCAGCGACCACCCGTCGGCGTCGGTGCTGCTGAAGCCATGACGGGCGAAGCGGTGGTGCACATCGTCGACGACGACGAGGGGCTGCGGCAGTCGCTGGCGTTCCTGCTGGAGAGCGTGGGGATCCAGGCGCTGACCTACCCGGACGCGCCGGCGTTCCTGGCCGAGTTCGACCCGGACGAGCCGGCGGTGGTGATCGTCGACGTGCGGATGCCCGGCATGAGCGGGTTCCAGCTGCAGGAGGAGCTGACCGCGCGCGGCTACCCGGCGCCGGTCGTATTCTGCTCGGCGCACGGCGACATCCCGATGTCGGTGCGCGCGCTCACCCGCGGCGCGGTGGACTTCCTGGAGAAACCCTACGAACCGCAGCGGATCCTGGAGGTGGTGCAGCGCCAGCAGCAGCACGCGTGCCGCCGCTTCGCCCGCGACGCCGCGCGCCGGGCCGTGCAGCAGCGCCTGAGGCAGCTGACCCAGCGGGAACGCGAGGTCCTGCGGCTGGTGGTGGAAGGGGTGTCCAGCCAGATGGCGGCCAACCGCCTGGGCACGAGCGTGAAGACGATCGACGTGCACCGGGCCCGCATCAAGGCGAAGACCGGCGCGGAGAGCCTGGGCGCCCTGGTGCACGACATCCTCACACACCGGGTGACGGTGTAGAACGCATCCGAGCGGCGCGTTGCACCCGGGCGACGGGTGGTCGGCCGCGCAAGCCGCCCGGGTGAGCCTCACCCCGCCAGGGTGCGTTCCACCCAGCAGCCCGTCGCCAGCAGTGCCGTTTCCTCGCGTGCTCGGCCGATCAGCTGCAGCCCCAGCGGCAAGCCGTCCGCCGTGGACAGGCCGGGCACCGCCAGCTGCGGGGCGCCCAGTGCCTGCCACGGGCGGCTGAGCACCGGGTCACCCGTCGCGGCCAGGCCGGCCGGTGCGGGGCCCGGTGCGGCGGGGCCCAGGATCGCGTCGCAGGACCTCAGCAGCTTCGCCACCGTCCCGGCGGCTGATCGCACGACCTCCTGCGCCCGCCGGTACTCCGCCTCCGGGGTGCGGGCGCCCGTCCGCAGCAGGTTCGCCAGGGGTGCGCTCAACTCCGGCGCCCGCGCCAGCTCGGCCGCCCGCTCCCGGGCCGCCTCGTAGGCCATCACCACCGGGTGCGCGGCCGTCACCTCCGCGATCAGCCGCTCCTCCGGGAACGCCTCGACCACCGCCCCGGCCGCGACCAGGCGATCACGCGCGGCGGTGAGCGCCTCCCGCATCGCGGGGCCGGCCGTGCCGGTCCACAGCAGCAGCCGCGGCGGAACCGGCGGCGCCGCCGCGGCGTCCGGCTCGCCCGTCAGCGCCGAGAACGCCAGCGCGAGATCCGCCACCCCGGCCGTGTAGAAGCCGTGGCTGTCCAGGCTCGGGCTCAGCCCGGTCACCCCGTCGACCGGGAACCGGCCGTGGCTGAGCACCAGCGCCGCGACCCCGCAGAACGCGGCGGGCCGGATCACCGACCCCGCGGTCTGCGACCCCAGCGCCAGCGGCACCTGACCCGAGGCGACCGCGGCCGCGGACCCGCTGGACGACCCGCCCGGCGTGTGGCCCGGCGCGCTCGGGTTGTCCGTCGGGCCGGGGGAGAAGAACGCGAACTCGGTGGTGACGGTCTTGCCGACCGGCACCGCCCCCGCCCGCCGCCACGCGGTGACGATCGCCGCGTCCGCCCGGGCCGGCGGGGCGCCGGCGCGCAGCGGGGAACCGCACCGCGTGGGCAGGCCGGCGACGTCGATGATGTCCTTCACCCCGAGCGGCACCCCGCCGAGCGGACCGGACACGACGGGCTCCGGCGCCTCCGCGAACTCCACCCAGGCCCGCAGCCTCGGCTCGGTTTCCGCGATGCGTTCCCGCGACCGCCGCAGCGCCCCGTCCACCGGGCCGGTCACGAGTTCACGCAGCGACCACGGCGCGCGCAGCGGGTTCACGCGTCCTCCCAGGCGGCCTCGGCGACCCAGAAGTCCATGCCGCTCTCGCTCACCCCGTGCCGCCACTCCGAGATCCGCCGCAGCGTCGGCTCGACCTTCGCGGTGACGGCGTCGGCCGCCTCCGGGCCGTCCTCGGGCACCTGCCAGTGCACCCAGCTCAGCTCGCGGCCCTGCGCGTCGTGGACGAACAGGTCCACGTGCCGCCAGCCGTAGCCGTGCGTGTCGGTGTAGCAGGTCAACGTCATCCGTTCCATGCGCGCTCTCCTAGGCGGCCGTGGTGCCGAGGCTGTGGAACCGGCGCCGGAAGTACACCAGCGCCGCCGGATCGTCCCCGGTCAGCACGGTGTCGACCTCGACGAACAGCACTGAGTGCGACCCCGACGCCTGCTCGCCCACGATGGTGCCGATCACCGACGCGCACGCCCCGGCGAGCACCGGGACCCCGTGCGTGTCCAGATCCCACCGCCCGTCGGTGAACCGCTCGGCGGTGGGCACCCCGGTGGCGCCGGCGAAGTGCAGCGCCAGGTCCTCCTGGCCGGCGCCGAGCACGTTCACCGCCAGCCGGCCGTTGCCGAGCAGCACGTCGTGCGAACGGGCGGTGCGGTTGACGCAGACCAGCACGGTGGGCGGCGAGTCCGTCACCGAACAGGCCGCGCTCACGGTCAGGCCGGCGCGGCCGCGGGGGCCGTCGGTGGTGATGACGGTGACCGCCGCCGAGAGGGTGGCCATCGCGGCGCGGAACTCGGTCTGCCGCCGGGTCAGCTCGGGCACGATTCCTCCAAACGATCGCCGGACAGCTCGACCGTACGCGCGCGCCGGGGCGGGCGGGAATTGCGACTTCTTCCCGCCCCGGTAAGGGTTTCCCTTACTCACCGTGGAGTTCCGCGAGGGGCAGCGCGAACCCGAACCGGGACCCGCCACCGTCACGCGGCTCGGCCCAGATGCGGCCGTGCTGGCGCGTGATGATCCGGTGCGACAGCGCCAGGCCGATCCCGCTGCCGTGCTCCTTGGAGGTGAACGACTCGGCGAACGGGTCGCGCGGCAGGCCACGTCCCCGGTCCTCGACCGTCAGCACGCCCTCGCCGCCCTCGGCGCGCGTGGTCAGCACGATCTCGCGGCGCTCCGGATCACAGGCCGCGACCTCGTCGATGGCGTTGAAGCAGAAGTTGAGCACCACCTGCCCGGTCAGCACCCGTTCGCACCGCACCGGCACCGGGCCCGGGTGCTCGCGCACCACCACCGCCACCCCCGCCGCGTCGGCGCGCAGCCGCACGAAGTACAGGCACTCGGCGACGATGTCGCCGAGGTCGGCCACCTGCCGCACGTGTTCCAGGTGCCCGACGAACGCGCGCAGGGCGGCGACGATGGCGCTCGCCCGGTCGATCTGCCGGACCGCGCTGTCGATGCCGAAGGTCACGTGCTTGGCCGCGGCCTCGCCGGCGGCCGCCAGCGAGGCGGCGTGGCGGGCGGCGCCACCCAGGAAGTTGCCCGCCGCCGCGAGCGGCTGGCCCAGCTCGTGCGCGATCGCCATCGCCATGTCGCCCATCGCGTGGTAGCGGGCCAGGTAGTTCTCCTGCTGCAGCTCGCGTTCCCGGCGCAGATCGGCCCGCACGCGCCCGGACACGTCGTGCAGGATCATCAGCAACGCGTCCCCGCCGGTCTCCTGGAGCCGTTCCAGGCTGCCCTCCAGCCACACCGGCTCCTCCGCGGCGGTGACCGCGAGCTGCACCGTGGTCACCGGATCGGCCCGGTCCAGGACCTCCGGCCAGGACACCGGGCGCCCGGCGAGCCGCAGCGTGCCGTAGCGCTCCAGCGGGCCGAGCGGCTGCCCGCTGTCCGCGCCGATCACCTCCAGTGCCGTGTCGGTGGCGAACCGGAGCACCCCGGCGCGGTCCAGCATCAGCGCGATCGTCGAGGTGCGGTGCGCCAGCGCGTCCATGTAGGACGCGGTGCGCCGCAGCTCCTGCTCGACCTCCTGCTCGCGCTCGATGTCGCGGAACTGCACCATGACCGCGGTGCCCTGCGCGAGTTCCACGCGGATCGCGATCGCCTCGGTCGGGATCACCCGGCCGGTGCGCGACCGGTAGTGCCACTCGATGCTGTTGGTGCCCTTCTCGACCGCCTCCTGCAGCCACGCCCGGCCGATCACGCGGTCGTACTGGCGGGCCGTGCTGCTCATGTGGTGCGCCTTGAGCGGCCGCAGCTCGGCCACGCTCCACTCGAGCATCTCGCACGCGGCGGGGTTGGCCCACAGGATGTTCTTCGTCGCGGCGTCGTGCACGAGCACGCACATGCGGCTGGCGTTGAGCATCGCCACGAAGTCCTGGGTGACCAGTTCGGGCGCGCGGGGATCCACCTGCATCCCGCCAGCGTAGGCCGGGCGCGCCGGCGTCGCGCTGAAGGAATCCCCTACCCGGGGCCGGAGAACCACCAATTCCGCGCGGTGTCCCCGGCTGCCTACCGTCGGGAGGCAACCTGCGACGAGGAGGAGGCGCGATGGTGCACACCCCGGAGGGCGTCGGGTTCGGCGACGTCCTCGCCGAACACGACCGGCGGCGGCAGGAGTTCCGCGAGCAGCGCTACGTGCCGAAGGACTTCATCGACCGGCTCAAGCGCATCGGCATCTACCGCGCGGCGACGCCGAGCAAGTTCGGCGGGCAGCCGCTGCCGCCTGCCGAGTTCTGCCAAGCCGTCGAACGGATTTCGGTGGTGGACGGCTCGGCCGGCTGGGTCGCCAGCTTCGGCTCCGCCCAGATCTACCTGGCCGCGCTGCCGCTGGAAACCCAGGCCGAGCTGTACCGCGACGGCCCGGACGTGGCGTTCGCGGGCGCGTTGTTCCCGATGCAGCGCGCCGCGGCCACCGAACGCGGCTACCTGGTCGACGGGCACTGGAAGTTCGCCAGCGGCTGCATGGGCGCCGACGTCATCGGGGTCGGCCTGCCCGGTGACGACGACTCCGGCGGCAAGCCCCGCACCGCCGTGCTGCGGCCGGACCAGGCCGAGATCGTCCAGGACTGGGACGTGGTGGGCATGCGGGCCACCGGCTCGTTCGACATCGTCGTGCGCGGGGTCGAAGTGCCGCGCGAATGGACGTTCATCCGCGGCGGCGCGCCGACCGTGGACGAGCCGCTCTACCACTACCCGACGATCGCCTACGCCTCCCAGGTCCTCGCCGTGGTCGGCGCGGGCGTGGCCCGTGCGGCGCTGGACCACGCCCGGCAGGCCGGCGGCGGCTACACCGGCGTCACCGGCGCCCCGAAACTCGCCGACCGGGCCTACTACCGCACCGAGGTCGCCCGCGCCGAGGCGGAGCTGAGCTCGGCCCGCGCCTGGTTCTACGACCTCAGCGACCAGGTGTGGCAGCACGTGCTGCGCGGCGACACCGCCACCGACGAGCACAACGCCCGGCTGCGGCTGGCCTCGGCGCACCTGGCGCGGGTGTCCTCGCAGGTGGTGGACCGGCTCGTGGAGATCTCCGGCACCGCCCCGATCTACACCGCCCACCCGTTGCGCGACCTGGCCGGTGACGCGCTCGTGCCCAAGCAGCACGCCTTCCTCGGCCCGGCCATCTTCGACTCCGCCGGCGCCGTCCTGATGGGACTGGCGCCCACCAGCCCCGGTTTCCGCTGACCCCCCGACGAGGAGGACCGAGATGAGCGCACCCCCGCTGCGCGTGCTGTTCTGCATCGGCATCAACCAGAACTTCTTCGACCTGCCTGCCGGCGGCATCACTCCGGGCCACGTGTGGCAGGCGTTCGTGTCCATGATGGACGGCATCAAGGCGTTGCCCGGCGTGGACTTCATCGGCGACATCGACGACGACTCGCACATGGTCGGACCCTCCGACGGATGGCCGTGGACCGCCTACATCCTGGCCGATGTGGACACCGCCGAGACCGTCAAGGCCGCCTGCAACCTGTTCCGCACCACCCCGGTGGGCGACGGCGGCGCGAAGCTGTGGCGCTTCGCCAAAGTCGAAGCCCGCATCGGCCGCGCGCTCACCGTGCGCGACGACGTCGAGCTGCCCGGCTGAGGAGAGGACACCATGACCGACGACATCTTCGCCGAGGCGCCCGCGGACCTCGTCCGGCCGGACCGGGTCGCCGGCCGCCTCTACACCGACCCGGAGATCTTCGAGCAGGAGATGACGAAGATCTTCGAGCGCACCTGGGTGTGGGTGGCGCACGACAGCGAGCTGCCCAGGCCCGGCACCTTCAAGTCCACCTACGTGGGCCGCCAGCCGGTCATCGTCTCGCGCGACCGCAAGGGCACCCTGCACACGCTGCTCAACCGCTGCCGCCACCGCGGCGCCAGCCTCTGCGAGAAGCCGCGCGGGCAGGCCAACGGCTTCACCTGCCCCTACCACGCGTGGTCCTACGGCCTGGACGGCACGCTGCGCGGCATCCCCTACCCGGACGGGTACGAGGGCGTGGTGGACAAGAAGGACCTGTCGCTGCGCAAGCTGCGCACGGAGTCCTACGGCGGCATGGTCTTCGCGACGTTCGACCACGACATCGAGCCGCTGGAAGACTTCCTCGGCGACGCGAAGCTGTGGCTGGACCGGTTCATGAAGCAGGGCGGCGGCTACCCGGTCAAGGTGCTGGGCCGCCACCAGTTCCGGTTCCGCGGCAACTGGAAGATCCAGCTGGAGAACACCACCGACGGCTACCACTTCCCGATCGTGCACCGGTCGTGGATGGCGTCGGTGGACGCCGAGACCGCCGACATGATGTCGTTCATGACCGATCCGGCGGCGATCACGCACGCGCTGGGCAACGGTCACAGCGTCATGCAGATGGTGCCCGAGCACTCCGACCTCGACGCCGACGACGGCACCGAACCGCTGCAGGCGCGCTTCGGCCACGTCGTGGCCGAACTGTCGAAGACCCTCGACGACGCGCAGGTGCGCAAGCTGGTGCGCGCCATGCACGGCACCGGGTTCAACCTCAACCTGTTCCCGAACGTGTCGATGTCGGCGGCGTTCTTCCGCGTCCTGCGGCCGGTCTCGGTCGACGAGACGATCATCGAGCACATCGCGATCGGCCCGGACGGCCCGCCCGAGCTCGACGTCGTCAACCGCGAGCGGCTGCGCATCCACGAGCACTTCCAGGGCCCGTTCGGGTTCGGCACCCCGGACGACGCCGAGGGCTGGGACCGGGTGCAGCGTGGCGCCCAGGCGGCACCGGGCATGCCGATCCTGGTCAACCGCGGCCTCGGCCGGGAGAAGGCCGACGAGCACGGCTGGCCGACCTCCCACGTGACCGACGAGACCGGCATGCGCGCCGCGTACTCCCAGTGGAAGCAGATGATGAGCGATGACTGAGGCGACGATCATCCCGGCGGCCGACGCGCGCGTCACGCGCGCGATCGAGCTGATCTGGCGCGAAGCGGAACTGCTCGACCGCAAGGACTACCTGGTGTGGCAGGAGCTCTACACCGATGACGCCTACTACGTCGTCCCGATCGACCCGGACACCGAGGACTTCGCCGGCTCGCTCAACATGATCTACGACGACGCGCGCATGCGGCAGGCGCGCGTGGCCCGGATGACCGAGGGCTACGCGATCGCCGCGGTCGACGCCGCCCGGACCGTGCGCACCGTGTCCCGGTTCGTGCCGGAATCCTTGTCGGACAGCGAAGTCGTGCTGCGGTCGGCGCAGGTGCTGATCGCGTACAAGCGCGGACGGCACGACATCTGGGCCGCCGACGTGCGCCACCGCATCCGGCTGTCCGAGTCCGGCGACCGGATCGCGGAGAAGGTCGTGCGTCTGGTCGACAGCGAGGACGCCGTGCCCGCCGCGGGATTCCTGCTGTGAGCGCGCAGACCGCCGTGGTCACCGGTGGTGCCCACGGCCTCGGCGAGGCGATCGTGCGGCGCCTGCGCGCCGAGGGCTACCGCGTCGCCATCGCCGACCTCGACGGCACCGCCGCCGAGGCGCTGGCGAAGGAACTCGGCGAGGCCAAGGGGTACGCGGCCGACGTCGCCGACCGCGCGGCCCTGGAGGGGCTGCTCTCGGCGGTGCTGGCGGATTTCGGGTCGGTGCACGTGCTGGTCAACAACGCCGCCCGCACCCAGGCGAAGAAGCTGATGGACATCACGGCCGAGGAGCTGGACGCGGTTCTGAAGGTCAACCTGGGCGGCACGTTCAGCGCCTGCCAGATCTTCGGCGCGCACTTCGCCGCGCAGGGCTACGGGCGGATCGTGAACATGGCCTCGCTGGCCGGGCAGAACGGCGGCACCGCGACCGGCGGGCACTACGCGTCGTCCAAGGGCGCGATCCTGGCCGCCACCAAGGTGTTCGCCCGTGAACTGGCACCGCACGGCGTGACGGTCAACGCGGTGTCGCCCGGACCGCAGGACAGCCCGATGGTCCGGTCCATAGTGGACGATCTGGACGGGTTCGTGCGGACCATCCCGGTGGGCCGGCTCGGCGACCCGGCGTTCGTCGCGCGCATGGTCGCCCTGCTCGCCGCACCCGAAGCCGCCTCGGTCACCGGCGCCTGCTGGGACGCCAACGGCGGGCTGTACCTGCGCTGACCCCGAGGGAGGGACGATGACGACAACCGTGGTCCGCGTCGCGGAGGTCACCGAGGAGGCCACCGGGATCCGCAGCCTGCGCCTGGTCCGCGACGACGGCGCCCCGCTCGGGCCGTACGAGGCCGGCGCGCACGTCGACGTCACCGGCCCGACCGGTCTGGTGCGCCAGTACTCGCTGTGCTCGCCGCCGCACGAGACTTCGTCGCTGCTGATCGCGGTGAAGAAGGAGGCCGGCTCGCGCGGCGGCTCGGAAGCCCTGCACACCGTCGAGGTGGGCGACACGCTGCAGATCGGCGAACCCCGCAACCTGCTGCGGATCGCCGACGCCGACCGCCACGTGCTGGTGGCCGGCGGCGTCGGCGTGACCCCGCTGCTGAGCCTGGCCTACGAGCTGGACCGCCGCGGCGCGGAGTTCGAGCTGCACTACTTCGCGCGGTCCCGGGAGCAGGCCGCGTTCGCCGGGCTGGCGGAAACCGAGTTCGGGGCCCGGCTGCACTTCGGCGTCCCGCGAGCCGACCACCCCACCCTGCTCAAGGAGGTGGCCGCCGGCCTGGACCCGCGCGCCCACCTCTACACGTGCGGGCCCGAGGGGTTCATGGCGGAGGTCACCGCCGTGTTCGCGCCCGTCGTCGGCGAGGAGCACGTGCACGTCGAGCACTTCGTGGCCGCGGAGATCGACACCAGCGGAGACCGGCCGTTCACCGTCGAGCTGGACACCGGCGAGGTGTTCGAGGTGCCCGCGGGCAAGTCGATCCTGTCCGTGCTGGGCGAGAACGGCATCGACGTGTTCTCCTCGTGCGAGGAGGGGATCTGCGGCTCGTGCGTGTCCGGGGTGCTGGACGGCGTGCCGGAGCACCGGGACAACTGCCTGTCGGCGGCGGACCGCGCCGCCGGGGACCAGATGGCGCTGTGCGTCTCCCGCGCGAAGACGCCCCGGTTGAAGATCGAGCTGTACTGACCCGCTCGTGCCGGAGCAGCGGCAGTGGCGCCGCTGCTCCGGCACGGGCCGTTCAGCCCAGGGCGGCCCGTGCCGCGCGGGCGATTCCGTCCGCGTCGAGGCCGTAGTGCCGGTACAGGTGGGTCGGCGGCCCGATGAGGGCGTACTCGTCCCGGATCCCGTGCCGCACCACCCGGGCCGGCAGGCCCCCTTCGGCGACGACTTCGGCGACCGCGCCGCCGAGCCCGCCCAGAATGTTGTGCTCCTCGACGGTCAGGATCACGCCGGACCGGGCGGCCGCCCGCGCCACCGCGTCGGCGTCCAGCGGCTTGATCGTGTGCATGTCCAGCACGCCGGCCGAGATCCCCTCGGCCTCGAGCGCCGCCGCCGCGGCCAGCGCGGGGTGCACCATCGATCCGGTGGCGATGATCGTCAGATCGCTGCCCGCCGAATGCTCGATCGCCCGCCCGATAGTGAATTCCCGGTCGCCGCGGTCGTAGACGTCGGGATCCTGCCCGCGCCCGATCCGGAAGTAGATGGGTCCCGGCCAGGCGGTGGCCGCCCGCAGCGCGGACCGCAGCTGCGCCGCGTCCGCCGGGGCGATCACGGTCAGGCCCGCGATGCTGCGGGTGATGGCGAGGTCCTCGGTGGCGTGGTGGGACGTGCCGTAGTAGCCCAGCGTGATGCCGGCGTGGTGGCCGATCAGCCGGACCGGGAGCCGGGTGTAGGCCACGTCGGTGCGGATCTGCTCGCACGCGAGCAGGGCCAGGAACGAGGCGAAGGTGGCCACGTGCGGCTGCCAGCCGGTGGTGGCCAGGCCCGCGGCGGCCGACACCATGTGCTGCTCGGAGATGCCGAACTGCACGTAGCGGTCCGGGTGGCGGTCCTGGAAGCGGATGAGGCCGTTGGAGTACTTCAGGTCCGCGGTGCCTGCGAGGATCGGGTGTCCCTCGTCCACCAGATCGCCGAGGGTGTCGGCCAGCGCGTGCAGGCCGGGGGCGCGGTCGAGCAGCGTCAGCAGGTGCCAGGATTCGGGCTGCAGCCCGGGTGCGACGCTCATCGGCCCCTCCGCAGTTCCTCGATCGCGTTGCGCTCGTCCTGCTCGGCGAGCCAGCCCAGGTGCCAGCCGAACTCGGCCTCCATGTAGGAGATGCCCTTGCCCTTCACGGTGTCGGCGATGATCACCGCGGGAGCGGTGCGCGTGGTGTCCGCGACGACGTCGCGCAGGAGGCCGAGCAGCGCGGCCACGTCGTGGCCGTCGACCCGGTGGGCCTGCCAGCCGAAGGCGCGCCACTTGTCCTCGAGCGGCTCGATCCCGGTGACGGTGTCGATCCGGCCGTCCAGGGAGTGGTCGTTGCGGTCGACGATCGCGATCAGGTTCGACACCCGGTGGTGGGCCGCGCCGAGCGCCGCCTCCCAGATCTGGCCCTCGTGCAGCTCGCCGTCGCCGAGGAGGACGAAGACGTTCGAGTCGTAGCCCCGCATCCGGGTGCCCAGGGCGATGCCGGTGCCGGTGGAGAGCGCGTGGCCCAGCGATCCGCTGCTGAAGTCGATGCCGGGGATCCGGGTCATGTCGGGGTGATCGCCGAACGCGTTGCCCAGCCGGGTGTAGGAGTCCAGCTCGCGGGGGTCGAAGAACCCCCAGTCGGCCAGCAGCGGGTACAGCGTCGCCGCGGCGTGGCCCTTGCCGAACAGGAAGCGGTCCCGCTCGGGCCAGTCCGGCTCGCCGCGCTTCAGCCGCATGACGCCGTAGTAGAGCGTGGCGAGGATTTCCGCGCAGGAGAAGCCGGACGCGTAGTGGCCGGTCTTCGCGATGGAGATCAGCCGGACGGTTTCCAGGCGGGCGTGCAGCGCGCGCTCGCTGATGGTGTCGATGAGGTCCGCGAGCCCGGGCCGCGGATCGGGTTTGACGACTGTCATGAGACGGCAAAGTACCGCCTATCGGGCATGCTGTCCATAGAACGAGATTCCTTTCTGATGGTCGTCGTGTCCGCACAGCGGTAAGATTCCGAGGTGGCGAATGACGGAAGCGTGATGCTGGTGCGCAAGGTGGCGCAGGTGCTCGACCACCTCGCGCAGGGAGAGGCGACGGCGGCGGAGCTGGCCGAGGCGCTGGGGGAGCCGCGCAGCTCGGTCTACCGGCTGCTGTCCAGCCTGCAGGCCGAGGGCCTGGTGGAGCACGGATCCCGGCGCGGGCAGTTCCGCCTGGGGTTCAAGCTGCTCACCCTGGGCACCGCGGTGGTCGCGCGGTTCGACGAGCGCGAGTTCGCGCAACCGGTCCTGGAACGGCTGCACCACCTGACCGGGGAAACGGTCTTCCTGTGCGTCCGCCGGGGGGACGCCGCCGTGTGCATCGAACGGCTCGCCGGCAAGCGTGTGCAGTCGCTGGCCTTGCAGCTGGGCGGGTCGCTGCCGCTGCACGCGGGCGCGGCCTCCCGCGCGCTCCTGGCGTTCGCGCCGGAGACCGAATGGGAGGCCTACCTCGAGCGCAACGTGCCGTTGCCGCGCTTCACCGGGTCCACGCCCGCCGAGCCCGGCGCGCTGCGCAAGCTGCTGCGGCAGGCCCGGGAGGACGGGTTCGCGCTCAGCGACCAGGACGTGACGGTCGGCGTGGCGGCGATCGGGGTGCCGGTCGTGGACTACCGGGGTGAGGTCCGCGCCGCGGTGTCGATCAGCGGTGTGCGCGAGTCGATCCTCGGCGAGGACTTCCCCCGCTGGCGCGACCTGCTGCTCGACGCGGGGCAGGAAGTGTCGCGCGCGCTGGGGTCGGAACTCGCGGGCAAGAACATCGCGCGGTTCGACTGACGGCGCTCGCCCGGTCGCGCTCGACCTGAAATTCTCACCTACTAGACGAGTCGTCCTTTGTGTGAGAATGTGTCTCCCAACGCGGGGCGCTCCAGCCCCTGCCTGACGGCTGAGGGAGGCCAGTCATGGTCGACGGTGACCTGTCCGGTCGGGTCGTGGTCATCACCGGCGCGGGCGGCGGGATCGGGCTCGCCTGCGCCCGGCGCGTGCTGGACGCGGGCGCCCTGGTCGTGGGTGCCGACCTGGAGACCACGCGGCTCGAGGAACTCGCCGGCCCCGACCGGGTGCGGGCCGTGCGCGCCGACCTGCGTGCACCCGGCGCGGCGGAGGAGATGATCGCGGCCGCGCTGGAGGCGTTCGGGCGCGTCGACGTGCTGGTGAACAACGCCGGGGTCGCCCCGGTGCGGGACGGTTTCCTCGGCATCACCGACGACGACTGGGCCGCGACACTCGAGCTGAACCTCATGGGCTACGTCCGGGCGGCCCGCGCCGCGGTGGCGGTGATGCGCGACGCCGGCTCGGGCGTGCTCGTCCACATCGCCTCGGAAGCGGCTCGCATGCCCAACCCGCGGCTGCCGGACTACAGCGTGTCCAAGGCCGCTGTGCTGATGCTGTCCAAGGTGCTCGCCGCCGAGTTCGCGCCGTCCGGCATCCGGTCCAACGTGGTCTCCCCGGCATTCGTCCGGTCACCCATCTACGACCGTCCCGGTGGTCTCGCCGACAGCCTCGCCGAAGAGTTCGGAGTGGACCGCGAGACCGCGCTGCGGCGGTACGTCGAGCTCAACGGCATTCCGCTCGGGCGGCTCGGCACCGTCGGCGAGGTCGCCGAGATGGTGGCGTTCCTGGCCTCCGACCGCGCGGGTTTCGTGACCGGCGCGAACTTCTGCGTCGACGGCGGCGTGACCCCGGTCGTCTGACGATCCAGCCGATCCCTGCCCCTCCGCGAACAGACAAGGAATCAACGATGATCCATCGCATGCTGCCCTCGTGGCGGCCGCTGCGCCGCGCCGGCGCACTGGCCGCGGCCGGGCTCACGGTCCTCGCCGCACTCACCGGCTGTGCCGCCGGCGCCGGTTCCGGCGACGGCGGTCTCACCGTCGGCGTGACCCTCAACGCCGCGTCCAACCCGTTCTTCCTCGCCGAGGGCAAGGCGATCGAGGAGGCGGCCGGCCCCGGGGTGCGCGTCACCGTCCAGTACGCCAACGCCGATGTGGCGACCCAGAGCAACCAGATCGACGCGTTCATCCGCCAGCGCGTGGGTTCCATCGTGGTCGACGCGGTCGACTCGGACGGGATCGGGCCCGCGGTGCTGCGCGCCAAGCAGGCCGGCATCCCGGTGGTGGCCATCGACGTCGCCGCCGCGGGCGCCGACGCCACCGTCGCCAGCGACAACGTCCAGGCGGGCCGCGACGCGTGCGCCTACCTGGCCGAGCAGCTGGGCGGCCGGGCGAAGATCGCGATCGTGGACGGCTCGGCGGTCTCGGCCATCGCCGACCGCATGACCGGCTGCCGCCAGGCTCTCGCGCAGGCGCCCGGGATCGAGGTCGTCGCCACCCAGCGCGCCGACCTGACCCGGGACAAGAGCATGACCGTGGCGAGCAACATCCTCACGGCCCACCCCGACGTCGCCGGGTTCTTCGGCGTCAACGACCCGACCGCGATCGGCATCGCGCTCGCCGCGCAGCAGAAGGGCGCCCGCGTGAAGGTCGTCGGCGTGGACGGCGCCCGCCAGCTGACCGACCTGTTCGGCGAGGGCCTGATCATCGGCACCTCGGGGCAGGACCCGGCGAAGCTCGGACGCACCGGCCTCGACCTGGCCACCCGCCTCGCGCGCAAGGAGCAGGTGCCCTCCGCGCCGGTGCTGATCCCCACCGTGCTGGTCACGCCGCAGACCCTCGGCGCCTACCCGAGCTGGGGCTGACATGGCAGTCCACAACGACACAGCCGACACAGCCGACACAGCCGTGGTGCGGCTGGAGGACGTCACCAAGTCCTTCGCGGGCAACCCGGTGCTGCGCGGTGTCTCGCTCGGCCTGACCCCCGGCGAGGTGCACGTGCTGGCCGGGGAGAACGGGGCGGGCAAGTCCACGCTGATCAAGGTGCTGACCGGTATCCACGCCCCGGACAGCGGCCGCGTCCTGGTCGACGGCGTGCCGGTGACCTTCACCGGCCCCGGTGACGCCCGGCAGCGCGGGCTCACCGTGGTGCACCAGGAACTGAGCCTGGTGCCGGAGCTGACCGTGGCCGAGAACATCGTGCTCGGCCGGGAGCCGCGGCGGCGCGGCGGACGGTTCGACCGCCGCGCGGCCCGGGCACGGGCCACCGACGCGCTGGCCCGGGTCGGCGCGCCGCTCGATCCGGACGCCCGCGTGGCCGACCTGGGCACCGGGCAGCAGCAGCTGGTCGAGATCGCCCGCGCCCTCGCCGACCACCCGCGCGTACTGGTGCTCGACGAGCCCACCGCCGCGCTGTCCGACGAGGAGGCCAACGCGCTGCTGGGAATCGTCGCGGAACTGCGCGACGCCGGCCTCGGCCTGCTCTACATCAGCCACCGGATGGCCGAGATCGACCGGATCGCCGACCGCGTCACGGTCCTGCGCGACGGCCGGGTGGCCGACACCATGTCCCGCGCCGGGATGAGCGAGGACCGGATCGTGACCTCGATGGTCGGGCGGCCCGTCGCGAACCTCTACCAGCACGGTGAGCGGCGCCCGTCGGCGGAGGTGCGGCTGCGGGTGGAGCGGATCAGATCGCGGGACGTGCGGGAGTGCTCGTTCCAGGTGCGGGCCGGTGAAGTGGTCGGGCTCGCCGGCATCGTCGGCGCCGGCCGCAGCGAGCTGTGCCGCCTGATCGCCGGGTTCGACCGCGGCGACGGAGGCGTCGTCACCGTGGACGGCCGGCCGGTCGACACCCGGCGGCCCGCGTCCGCCGCGGCCGCGGGCATCGTGATGCTGCCGGAGAGCCGCAAGAGCCAGGGCCTGTTCCCGGCGATGTCGGTGGCGGACAACGTGTGCGCCGGCACCCGCCTGGGCCGGCGCCCGCTGGGCCGGACCTCGGCGGGCGCACGCAGGTCCGCCGCGCGCGCCTACGCCGACCGGATGCGGATCAAGGCGGCCGGCCTGGACCAGCGCGTCGCCGAACTGTCCGGCGGCAACCAGCAGAAGGTCCTGCTCGCCCGGTGCCTGGCGCGCCGCCCCGCGGTGCTCATCCTCGACGAGCCCACCCGCGGCGTCGACATCGGCGCCAAGGCCGACATCTACGCCCTCGTCAACGAAGTCGCCGCGCGCGGCGTCGCCGTCGTGCTCATCTCCTCCGAACTGCCCGAGGTCCTCGGCCTCGCCGACCGCGTCCTGGTGATGAGCGGACGGTCGATCGTCGCCGAGCTGTCCGGCGCGGCGATGACGGAGGAAGAGGTCATCCGGCACGCGACCGGCCCGGCCGACGCGGCCGCCGAACTCACCCGGAGGTGATCCGATGGAAACCACGTCACTGACCGAAGCCGTCCCGCGCGAGCGCCCGGACCCGCGGCGCAGGCCGCGCGGACGGGCCAGCGTGACCGACTGGCTGGGCGTGCTGTCCGCGTTGCTCGTGCTCGTCGTCGTGTTCGCGATCGCGGCGCCCTACTTCTTCACCGTGCCCAATCTGCTGGACATCGCCCGGCAGATCGCCGTCACCGCGATCCTCGGCGCGGGCCTGACCTTCGTCATCATCACCGCGGGCATCGACCTGTCGGTCGGCTCGGCCGTGGGCGTCACCGCGTTCGTGGCGGTGTCCCTGTCGCTGGGAGGCGTGCCGGCGCTGGTCGCGCTCCCGGTGGCGCTCGCGGCCGGCGTGGCCATCGGGCTCGTCAACGGCGCGCTCGTGGCCGGTCTCGGGCTGGCCCCGTTCATCGTGACCCTGGCCGCGCTCACCTACCTGCGGGGCGTGACCTACGTGGGCACCGACGGGACCACGCTGTTCTCCACCGACCTGAGCTACGCGACGCTGGGCAGCGGGGCAGTGCTGGGCATCCCGACTCCGGTGCTCGTCATGGTCGCGGTGTTCGCGATCGGCGGCTACCTGCTCAACCGCACGGTGTTCGGCCGGTGGGTGTTCGCCGTGGGCGGCAACCCGGAAGCGGCGCGGCTGGCCGGGATCCCGGTCCGGCGCGTGCTCGTGTGGGTGTACGTCCTGTCCGGACTGTGCGCGGCGATCGGCGGCGTGATCGCCTCGGCCCGCCTGCAGAGCTCGGTTCCCGACCTCGGCAGCGGCTACGAGCTGTCCGCCATCGCGGCCGTGGTGCTCGGCGGCACCTCGCTGATGGGCGGGCGCGGCTCGCTGACCGGAACCTTCCTCGGCGCCGCCATCATGGGTGTGCTGGTCAACGGCATGACGCTGCTCGACGTGTCGTCGTTCTACCAGCAGATCATCCAGGGGGCCGTCATCGTCGTCGCCGTGGCGCTGGACCGCCTGCGGTCCCGCCGCACCGGAGCGGGCCCGGCATGAGCCGGATCCACGAAACCACTGGGAGAGAACAACAGTGACAACTCGGACCACACTCGTCGTCGGTGCGCACGCCGTGATCGGCGGGGCGGTGGCGCAGCGGTTGCGCGACCACGACCGGCCGGTGGCGACGCTGGCGCGCCGCGGCCCGGTCACGCTCCCCGACGGCAGCGTGATCGACGACCACGTGCAGGTCGACCTGCTCGACCCCGCGGCCACCGCCGCCGCGCTGGCCGGCCGCGCGGACATCACGGAGGTCGTGTTCGCCGCCTACGTCGAGCGCGAGACCATGGCGGCCACCGTCGGCCCGAACGTCGCCATGCTGCGGAACCTCCTGGACGCGCTGCACGCGAGTGCGTCCGCCGTGCGGCACGTCGTGCTCATCGGCGGCGGCAAGTCCTACGGGGAGCACCTCGGCCACTACAAGACCCCGGCCAAGGAGAGCGATCCGCGCTTCCTCGGGCCGATCTTCTACAACGACCAGGAAGATCTGCTGTGGACGGACGCGGAACGGGCGGGGTACACCTGGACGGTGCTGCGGCCGGACGGGGTGCTGGGGGTCAGCCTCGGCTCGCCGATGAACCTCGTCACCGGGCTGGCCGTGTTCGCCGCGGTCAGCAAGCACCAGGGCGTGCCGCTGCGGTTCCCGGGCACGCCGCAGGCGTGGACCGCCCTGCACCAGGCCACCGACGCGCGGATCGTCGCCGGCGCCGTCGAGTGGGCCCTGGACAGCCCGGCCGCGCGCGGTGAGGTCTTCAACGTCACCAACGGCGACCACTTCCGCTGGCAGCACCTGTGGCCCGACATCGCCGGGTTCTTCGGGATGCCCGCGGCCCCGCCGCAGCCGATGCCGCTGGCCGAGCAGATGGCGGACAAGGGCGCCACCTGGGGCGCCCTGGCCGCCGCCCACGAGCTGCGGCCGCTGCCGTTGTCCGCGCTGGCGTCGTGGCCGTTCATCGACGGCTGGCTCGCCAACGGCGCCGACATGGTGCAGAGCACCATCAAGATCCGCCGCGCCGGGTTCACCGAGTGCATTGACACCCACGACAGCTTCCTGGACAACCTCGACCGGATGCGCGCCCTGCGCCTGATCCCGTGACCGCCCGCGACCCTCAGGAGACGATGATGACGACGCCCGGCCCGGAGACGATCGCCGCCAGCTGGCTCGACGAGTTCGGCAACCTGCTGACCCACGGGGCCGATCTGTCGCCGCTGTTCGCCGGCGAGTGCTACTGGCGCGATCTGGTGGCGTTCACCGACGACATCCACACGGTCGCGGGGGAGCGGGTGCCCGCCGAGCTGGCCGCCCGCCAGCCGGTCGCGAAGGCGTCCGGATTCCGGGTCGCGGCCGGCCGCACGCCGCCGCGGTTCGTGGAGCGCAACGGGATCCGCACCCTGGAGGCGATCTTCGAGTTCGAGGTCACCGCGGGCAGCGGCGCGGGCGTGGTGCGGCTGGTCGAGGAGCCCGGGCGCGGTCACGTGGCGCGGAACCTGCTGACCACGCTGGACCAGCTGGCCGGCTACCCGGAGCGGGTCGGCGAGAACCGGCCGGTCGGCCAGCGCGACTCGGCGAAGTTCGGGGGCCCGAACTGGCTCGACCGCCGGGAGGCGGCGCGCGCCTACGCCGATCACGAGCCGGACGTGCTCATCGTGGGCGGCGGGCAGAGCGGGCTGGCGCTCGCCGCGCGCCTGGGACAGCTCGACGTCGACACGCTGGTGGTCGACACCCACGAGCGCCCCGGCGACAACTGGCGCAAGCGCTACCACGCTCTCACGCTGCACAACGCGGTGTGGCTCAACGACCTGCCGTACCTGCCGTTCCCGCAGACCTGGCCGGTGTTCGTGCCCAAGGACAAGCTGGCCGGCTGGTTCGAGTCCTACGTGGACGCGATGGAGATCAACTTCTGGGGTGGCACCACCTTCGAGGGCGCCGCCTACTCCGCCGCGAGCGGCACCTGGGAGGCCCGGGTGCGGCGCGCCGGCGGCAGCACGCGCGTGCTGCGCCCGAAGCACGTCGTGATCGCGACCGGGGTGAGCGGCCTGCCGTTCGTCCCGGACCTGCCCGGCCTGGGCGAGTTCGCGGGGGAGGTGGTGCACTCCAGCGCCTACCAGGACGGGGCCGCCTACGCCGGCCGCCGCGTCATCGTCGTCGGCACCGGCAACAGCGGCCACGACGTGGCGCAGGACCTGCACGCCAACGGCGCGTCGGTGACCATGATCCAGCGCAACCCCACGACGGTGGTGAGCATCGAGCCGAGCGCCGCGCTGGCCGACGCCTCCTACCTGACCGCGCCGACGCTGGAGGACAGCGACCTGATCGGGCTGTCGGTGCCGTACCCGGATCTCGTCGTGGGCGCCAAGCAGCTCACGGCGCGGATGAAGGAGCTGGACCGGGACCTCGTCGCGGGGCTGAACCGGATCGGGTTCCGCACCGACTACGGCCACGACGAGACCGGGCAGCAGATGAAGTACATGCGCCGCGGCGGCGGGTACTACCTCAACGTCGGGTGCTCGGACCTGCTGATCTCCGGCGAGATCGGCCTGGTGCAGTGGGCGGACGCGGACCGGTTCACCCGCGAGGGCCTGCGCATGTCCGACGGCTCGGTGGTCGAGGCCGACCTCGTCGTGCTCGCCACCGGGTACCAGAGCCAGCAGGAGGGCCTGCGGCGCCTGATGGGGGACGAGGTCGCCGACACCGTGGGACCCATCTGGGGCTACGACGACGAGGGCGAGGTCCGCAACATGTGGCGGCACACCGCGCAGCCGGGGCTGTGGTTCACCGCGGGCAACTTCCAGATGTGCCGGACCTACTCCAAGGTGCTCGCCTTCCAGCTGCGGCGCAGCCTGGACCAGGCGGGGTGAGGCGAGCGGTCAGCTCCGCGGGGGCTCGGCCGGCGAGCCGGGCCAGTCCTGGCCGCGCGTCCACGAGTCCAGCACGATCAGCGTCTTCGTGCTGGTGATGCGGTGGCTGCGGCGCAGCTCGTCGACCGTGCGTTGCAGGTGCTGCACGTCGCGCACCCGCAGCCACACCAGGGCGTCGGGGTCGCCGGCGATGGTGAACACCGCCTGCGCCTCCGGCATCCGCGTGGTGGTCTGCACGATCTCGTCCACGTTGGTGGTGCCGAAGAACCGCAGCTCGGTGAAGGCCTCGATGCCCCAGCCGAGCTTGGCGTGGTCGACCTGCACGGTGAACCCGGTGATGACGCCGGTCTCCCGCAGGCGGTCGACGCGCCGCTTCACCGCGGCCGTGGACAGCGTGACGCGGGAGGCGATGTCGGACAGCGTCCGGCGGGCGTCCTCCCGCAGCAGGGCCAGGATCTCCCGGTCGGTCCCGTCGATCAGTTCGTCGGCCATGGCGCGTGATCGTACGCAACAGATGTGAGCCGGTGCACTCCTCGCCGGAGGATCTTTGCGTGCTGCGCCGAGCAGGACCGCTCGTTGTTGCGCCGCCGCACGTCGTTGGCTGAAGTGATCCACGTCCCAACCGGCGTGACGCGAAAGGCCCGGCATGACGACCTTCACCCTGGACGAGCGGTACGTGCGCGACTCGGGAACCGTCTACCTGACCGGCGTGCAGGCCCTGGTGCGGGTCGTGCTGGACCGCGTCCGGCTCGACCGGCGGGCCGGGACGGACCCGGCCGCCTTCGTCTCCGGCTACGAGGGCTCGCCGCTGGCCGGGTTCGACCTGGAGCTGGCGCGGCGCTCCGCGCTGCTGGACGAGCACGCGGTCGTGCCCCGGCCCGGGCTCAACGAGGAGCTGGCCGCCACGTCGGTGATGGGCAGCCAGCTGGCCGCGAACCTCGGCGCGCTGCGCCCGGACGGCGTGACCGGCTGGTGGTACGGCAAGGCGCCGGGCCTGGACCGCGCCACGGACGCCCTCCGGCACGCCAACCTCGCCGGCACCCACCCGCGTGGTGGCGCGGTCGCGCTGGTCGGGGACGACCCGAACGCCAAGTCCTCGACCGTGCCTTGCGCGTCCGAGCACGCGCTGGCCGACCTGGCGATGCCGGTGTTCTTCCCGGCGGACTCCCAGGACGTCCTGGACCACGGGCGGCACGCGGTGGAGCTGTCCCGCGCCAGCGGGCTGTGGACGGCGATGAAGATCGTCGCGAACGTCGCCGACGCGGCCGCCGCCGCCGTCGCCGGCCCGGCGTGGTCCGCGCCGGTGCTGCCCGAGAGCGCCTACGGCCACCGCCCGAGCGGCCGCCTGGTCGGCCCGGAACTGGCCACGCTGGAGCACAGCCTGCACCGGGTCCGGCTGCCGCTCGCCCTGGAGTACGTCCGGGCCAGTGGGGTCAACCGGATCCTGCGGTCCGGCCCCGGGGACCGGATCGGGATCGTCACCGCCGGGAAGTCCTATCTGGACGTGCGGCAGGCGCTGCGCACGCTCGGCCTGGACGACGACGCACTGGCCCGCTACGGCATCCGCCTGCTCAAGCTGGGCGTGATTTACCCGGTCGAACCGGGGATCGTCACCGAGTTCGCGCGCGGCCTCGACCGGATCGTCGTGGTGGAGGAGAAACGCGCGCTCGTCGAGCCTGCCGTCAAGGAGATCCTCTACGGCCACCCGGGCGCGCCGCGGGTGCACGGCAAGACCGGTCCGGACGGCCGGACGCTGTTCACCGAGCTGGGCGAGCTGGACCCGGACGGCATCGCCCAGGGCCTGGCCCGCGTGCTCGGTGACATCGAGCCGGTGCGGGCCTGGCGGGGTCGGCGCCGCCGGGAGCGGATCGCGGTGCCGCTGCTGGCCCGCACCCCCTACTTCTGTTCGGGCTGCCCGCACAGCTCCTCGACGAAGGTGCCCGAGGGCACGCTCGTGGGGGCCGGCATCGGCTGCCACACGATGGCGTTGTTCATGGAGCCCGAACAGGTCGGCGACGTCGTCGGCATCACGCAGATGGGCGGCGAGGGCGCCCAGTGGATCGGGATGGCGCCGTTCGTGGCGACGCGGCACCTGGTGCAGAACATCGGCGACGGGACCTTCACCCACTCGGGCAGCCTCGCCGTGCGGGCGGCGGTCGCGGCGGGCGTGAACATCACGTTCAAGCTGCTGCACAACTCGGCGGTGGCGATGACCGGCGGGCAGGACGCGGTCGGGGCGCTGCCGCTGGACAAGCTCGCCGCGCTGCTGCTCACCGAGGGCGCCGCCAGGGTCGTGATCACCTCCGACCAGCCGCGCCGGCTGCGCCGCCTGCGGTTCCCGCGCGGGGTGCAGGTGCGCTCCCGCGACGACCTGCTGCGCACCCAGGAGGAGCTGGCCGCCGTCCCGGGCGTCACGGTGCTCATCCACGACCAGGAGTGCGCGGCGGAGAAGCGGCGCAAGCGGCGGCGCGGCAAGCAGGAAACCCCGGCGACGAAGGTGTTCATCAACGAGCGGGTCTGCGAGGGCTGCGGGGACTGCGGGGTGAAGTCCAACTGCCTGTCCGTGCAGCCGGCCGACACCGAGTTCGGCCGCAAGACCCGCATCCACCAGGCTTCGTGCAACGTCGACTACTCGTGCCTGAAGGGCGACTGCCCGTCGTTCGTGACGGTGGTGCCCGGCGACCGCCCGCGGCGCCGCGAGCTGCCGCCGCTGGACGCGGCGGCCCTGCCCGAACCGGTGGCCGCGTCCGGTGACGTGGCGGTGCGGATCACCGGGATCGGCGGGACCGGCGTGGTGACCGTCGCGCAGATCCTGGCCACCGCCGCGGTGCTCGACGGGCGGCACGTGCGGACCCTCGACCAGACCGGGCTCGCGCAGAAGGGCGGCGCGGTGGTCTCCGACGTCAAGATCACCACCGGGCCGGTGGAGCAGGCGGCCAAGCTCGCCGCGGGGGAGTGCGACCTGTACCTGGCCTGCGATCCGCTCGTGGGCGCCGACCCCACGTACCTGGCGGTCGCCGACCCGGCCCGCACGGTCGCCGTGGTGTCCACTTCGGAGGTTCCCACCGGGCGGATGATCGCCGACACCGCGGTGTCCTTTCCGGACCGGTCGTCGATTCAGTCCGCTTTGGACGGTGCGACGGCCCGCGGTCACTACCTGGACGCGCGCGCGGCGGCCGAGGCCCTGTTCGGCGACGACCAGTTCGCCAACATCCTCCAGCTGGGCGCGGCGTACCAGACCGGCGCGCTGAACGTCAGCGCCGCGGCGATCGAGCGGGCCATCGAGATCAACGGCACCGCGGTGCCGGCCAACCTGCAGGCGTTCCGCCGCGGCCGCCAGCTGGTGGCCGACCCGGACGCGCTGGCCGCGCAGCCGGCCCCGGAGCCGGCCGTCGGTTCGGTGGATGCGGCCGCGGTCCGCCGGGTGCGGTCGCTGGTCCGCACCGAGGGCGGCGAGCTGGCGCGGCTGCTCGACGTGCGCGTGCCGGACCTGATCGCCTACCAGGACGAGGACTACGCGCGTGGCTACGCCGAGTTCGTCGAACAGGTCCGCGCCCGCGCCGGCGACGGCCCGGTCGCCGATGCGGTCGCCCGCAACCTCTACAAGCTCATGGCCTACAAGGACGAGTACGAGGTGGCGCGCCTGTCGCTCGACCCGGCGCTGGCCGCCGGGATCGAGGCGCAGTTCGGCCCCGGCGCCCGGTACGCGCTCCAGTTCCACCCGCCGGTGCTGCGCGCGATGGGGCTGAACCGCAAGATCGGGCTCGGCCCGTGGGCGCGGCCGGTGCTGCGGCTGCTGCGGGCCGGACGGCGCCTGCGCGGCACCCGGTTCGACGTGTTCGGCCACGCCGAGGTGCGGCGCGTGGAACGGCAGCTGATCACCGACTACCGCGCGGCGATCACCCGCGCGCTGGCCGGCCGGGCGCCCGAGCCGGTGCTGCTCGAACTCGCCGAGCTGCCGGACGTGGTGCGCGGCTACGAGGAGGTCAAGCTCGCCGGGGTTGCCGAGTACCGCCGCCGCCAGGCGGAGCTGCTGGAGCGGATCGACCACGCGGGCACCGGCCGCACCCCGGTGGCCTGAGCGGCGGCCGGGTCAGGCCGGCCGCGCGAGGAAATCCGCCACCAGGTCGCTCGCCTCGGGGCGGCACTCCTCGAAGTAGGCGTGCCGCGCTCCCGGGAACACGTGCACCCGCGCGCCGGGGATGCGTTGCGCGATCAGGGTGGCGTTCACGGCGGGGGTGAGCTGGTCGTCCTCGCCGTGCAGGACCAGCGTCGGCGCGGTGATGCGCGGCAGCGCGTCCCACGCGTCGTGCTCGTTGCTCGCCCGCAGGTGGTGCTTGCGGGCGTGCGCGGGCATCGACGCATCGCCCAGCGTGCGGTACGGCCCGGGGTGCGCCGCGCGCCAGCCCGGCGTGTACATCAGGTCGGCCAGCGTCTCCGCGGCGTCCGGCCGGAGCAGCGCCCGGCGCACCTCCGCCGAGCGCTCGACGGCGTGCTGCCCGCCCGGCGAGGCGCAGCCCAGCACCAGCCGGTCCACCCGCTCCGGGTGCCGGATCGCCAGCCACTGCGCGACCCGCCCGCCCATGGAGGTGCCGTACACGTCCGCCCGCTCGATGCCGAGCCCGTCCAGGACCGCGACGACGTCGTCGGCGAACAACCGGGTGGAGTAGGGCGCGTCGGGTTTCCCGCTCGCCCCGGTGCCGCGGTAGTCCATGGTGATCGTGCTGTGGGCCGGGTGGAAGTCGCCGCGGGTGGAGTCCCACCAGGTGTGGTCGTTGGCCTGGCCCGCCAGCAGCACGAGGGGACGCCCCGTGCCCTGCCGCTGGACCGCGAGCGCGGTTCCGTCCGCCGCGATCACCTGGTCGGTCATGACTCTCCGTTCTCCCGTGGTCGTACCCCCAGTCTCTCACCGGATCGAATGGGGTGACGCTCCTTGCGGCCGCTGTCACAGCCGTGGTGCGATCACGGTGTCCGAAGAGGACCGGCGATGGGGGAGGACCATGGCGCGTGCCCGGCGGTTTCCGCGTGTTGTCCCAGTGGCTGCCGTGCTCGTCCTGTCGGCGCTGGTTCCCGGCGTGGCGGACGCCGGCACCGCGGAGGTCGCGCCCGGGTGCGTCCGCCTCGACCAGTGGGAGACGCAGGACGTCAGCGACAAGGAGTGGAACTCGTGGGCGCGGATGACCAACCACTGCGACCGGACCTTCACGGTGCGGATGATCTGGTCGTGGGCGCGGGACGGCGAGTGCCGGATCCTCGACCCGGGCACCTCGTGGACCGAAGGCCGCCTCGGGCCGCACCCCTCGGTTTCGGAGTTGCGGCGCTGCTGAAGAGAGTCAGCTCGTGAGACACCGGCGATGGGCGGTCGTGCTGGCCGCCACGGCGGGATGGGCGACCGCGGCCACCACGGCCGAAGCCGCCCAGCTCACCCCCGCGGAAGCCGCCCCGGCGTGCTTCTCGCTGCGCCAGTGGGACGACTGGACGATCACCGGGTTCCGGTCCCACGCCGAGGTGAAGAACAACTGCCCGCGGGCCTACCGGGTGCGGCTGATCTGGGACGACGACTTCGACGGATCGTGCAGGTCCATCCTGCCCGGCACGGGTTTCACCGAATGGCGCGTGGGCAAGATGCCCTCGGTGGAGGAGATCCGGCTCTGCTAGGGGCCTCCGCGCGGTCTCGTGTCATGCTGTCTGCCGGACAGCCGCCACGACCGAACGGATGCGAGAGTGACCGACCACGCCACCACCACCTTCGACGGCGTCAGCCGGGTCGAGGAGATCGCGCCGGGCCGCTTCGCGGCGCAGGCGCATCCGGACTGGACCATCGGCGGCAAGCCCAACGGCGGCTACCTGCTGGCGATGCTCGGGCGCGCCGCCACCCACTCCGCGTCCCACCGGGACGTGCTCGCGGCCAGCGCGCACTACCTGCGCGCGCCGGAACCGGGTCCGGTGGAGGCGGCCGTGGAGGTGTTGCGGACCGGCCGCTCGGCGAGCCAGGTGCGGGCGCGCCTCACCCAGGGCGACCAGCCGTGCGTGGAGGCGATGTTCACCCTCGGCACGCTCGACGCGGAGTCGAAGCCGTACTGGAGCGAGGGCATGCCCGAGCCGGAGGGGCGCGAGTATGCCGAGTGCGTGCCGGTCACCGGCCCGGCCGGGGGCGGCCCGGGGCCGGCGATCATGGACCAGGTCGACCTGCGCATCCAGCCCGAGGACCTCGGCTTCGGCCGGGGCGCCCCGAGCGGGGCCGGCGTGCTGCGCGGCTGGCTGGGCCTGCCCGGCGGCGCGGACTTCGCCCCGCTGGCCCTGCTCTACGCCGTGGACGCGTTCCCGCCCGCGACGCTGGACATCGCGCTCACCGGCTGGGTGCCGACGCTGGAGCTGACCGCCTACGTGCGCGCGCTGCCGGCCGCGGGCCCGGTGCGGGTGCTGCACCAGGCGCGGCTGATCGAGGACAACCGCGTGGACGAGGTCTGTTTCGTGTGGGACAGCCGGGGCCGTCTGGTGGCGCAGGCGACTCAGCTGGCGGGTATCCGCCTGGACCCGCCTGCCTGAGTGTGGGTGCGGTGATCCGCCTGGCCTCGCGAGCGCCGTTGGTGAGCATGTTTGTGGTGCAGCCGGGGCCGTCTGGCGGGTATCCGCCTGGACCCGCCTGCCTGACTGTCCGTTTCCGGCCACCGCCCTGGCCCGGGCGAGCCGGACGGGCACACAATCGCCGGGTGTCCGCGAACCCGGCCGGAGGTGGCCCCGTGACGACCGATCCCGCCCTGCTGGGCGCGGTGCTGCACCGTTACCGCGTCTCCCATCTGCGACTGGTGCCGGTCGCCGCGGCCGCGCTGGTCGGCGCCGTGGTCGTGGGCGCCGGCACCGTGCTGATGATGCGCTCCGGCTACTCCTACCGGTACACCACCAGTATCAGCTTCGGCATCGTCGTGACCGCATTGGCCGCGCTGCTCGCGCTGTTCTTCGCCGGGCGCCTGATCCGGCGGGGGCCGTCCGAGACGTTCGAGGTGCGCGCCGCGGGCCTGGCCGTGGCACGCGGTCACCGCGGTCACGCCGTTCCGCCCGCACCGCAGCACCGTCCTGACCCGCCTGCTCATCCGCGACTACAGCTGCGTCGTCACCTTCGCCGACGGCGCGAAGATCCGGTTCACCGGCGGCCTGGACGGGCACGAGCTGCTGGAGCACACGATCCGGAGCAACTCCACAGTGGACCCTCAAGCGCCGAGGAGGTAGCCCACGCCGCGCACGGTGTGCAGCACCGGTGGCGGCCCGAGCTTGCCGCGCAGCCCCGCGATCAGCACGTCGAGCACGTTCGAGGCGGGCGGCACGAACTCGTCCCACGCCGCGGCGATCAGCTCGGCCCGGCGGACCGGCCGCCCGCCCGCGGCGACCAGCCGCTCCAGCACCACGAACTCCTTCGCGGTCAGGGTGAGCAGGGTGCCGGCCCGCCGCGCCTCGTGCCGTCCGGCGTCCAGCTCGACGTCCCCGTGCCGCAGCACCGGGGCGGGCGGCGCCGCGCCGCGGCGGCACAGGCTGCGCACCCGCACCACCAGCTCGGCCATCGCGAACGGCTTGACGAGGTAGTCGTCACCGTGGGCGAGCCCGGCGATCCGGTCGCCGACGGTGTCCCGCGCGGTCAGGAACAGCACCGGCACCGGCCAGCCGCGCCGCCGCAGCCCCGCCACGTACCCCAGGGCGTCCCCCGAGGGCAGCATGCGGTCGAACACCGTGCAGTCGTAGGAGTTGACGCTCACCGCCTCGTCCGCCGCGGGCAGGTCGGCGGCCACGTCCACCGCGAACCCGGACCCCCGCAGCGAGGCCTCGACGGCCACCCGGAGGTTCTCGTCGTCCTCGGTGACCAGCACACGCACCCCGCCACGGTATCGCCTCACCACGGCCGGTTCCTGCCAATACCCGCAAACCGGGCGAACGAGATCCGGGGGCACGCTAAGCTTCCGTGCACACGCTCCCCGTGATGAAGGATCCGCCGTGTCCGCACCTGTGACGACCCAGCCCCGGGTGCTGGTGGTCGAGGACGACGAGGACCTGCGGGTCGCGGTGACCGCGGAACTGTCCGCCGCCGGTCTCCGGCTGGACGCCGCCGCGAGCCTCGCCGAGGCCTCGGCCGCCCTCGCCGCGGCCGGGCACGCCTGCGTGGTGTTCGACCGGATGCTGCCCGACGGCGACGCGATCGGCTACGTGCACCGGCGGCGGCTGGCCGGATGGGCGGTGCCGGTGCTGTTCCTCACCGCGCGCGACACGGTGCAGGACCGCATCGCCGGCTTCGAGCACGGCGGCGACGACTACCTGGTCAAACCGTTCGCCCCGGCCGAGCTGGCCGCCCGGGTGCTCGCGTTGTGCCGCCGGTCCGGCAGCGGGCGGCCGTCGGTGCTCCGGCACGGCGGCCTGGAGGTCGATTGCGCCCGCCGCGAGGTGCGCCGCGATGGCGTCCTGGTCACGGTGTCCGGCAAGGAGTTCGCCGTGCTGGAGTACCTGATGGCGCGGCCGGATCAGGCGGTGCGGCGGGAGGAGCTGATCGAGCACTGCTGGGACTCGAGCACCGACCCGATGTCGAACGTGGTGGACGTGGTGGTGCGGCGGCTGCGGGGGAAGCTGGGCGAACCGGACCCGGTGCAGACCGTGCGCGGCGTCGGCTACCGGATGGCGCCGTGAGCGGCCCGCGTCCCGGTTCGGCGGCCGAGCGGCTGCGGCGCCTGCGGTGGGTGCTCACCGGCCTGTTCACCGCCCTGAACGCGGTCGGCCTGCTGGTGTTCGCCGTGCTCGTGGTGCAGGCCGACAAGGACCGGGGCGAGCAGGCGCTGGACGGGGAGCTGCGCCGCGTCACCTCCACCATGTCCCGGGTGCTGCAGTACGACGACGCGCTGGTCACGGCGTTCCTCGCGGAGGACGAGCTGAGCACCAAGTGCCCCCAGTTCGCGGTGCTGCCCAGCGGCGTCGAGCGGTTCGACCCGTTCTTCAGCCAGCGCGTCTGCGTGCCGGTGGACAACGCGGTGCTGGGTGGCCTGGCCCAGCGCGCCGCGCAGTCCGGCACCCTGCTGAAGGGCAACGTGCGTGCCACGGACGGTCGTCTGGTCCGGATCGGCGCGGAACCCTTCCGCAACCCCAGGGGCCAGTACGTCGGCGCCGTGGTCGCGGTCATGGACGCCGAACCGGAGCAGTCGCGGCACGAGCAGATGGTGCTGATGGTGATCGGCGGGTGCGTGCTGCTGCTGGCCGCGGTCGGGGTGGCCGGGCACCTGCTGTCCGGGCGCGCGATCCGCCCCGCGAGGGCCGCGCTGGAGCAGCAGGAGGTGCTGCTCGCCGAGACCGCCCACGACCTGCGCACCCCGGTCGCGGCGCTGCGGGCGCTGGCCGAGACCGCGACCCGGCACCCCGACCAGGGCGCCGAGCTGCTGCCGCGCACGGTGCGCCTGGCCGGGCGGATGGGCAGCATCATCGACGGCCTGCTGGTGCGGGCGCGGCTCGCGGCCGGGGTGGAGCGGCTGGCGATCCAGCCGGTGTGGCTGGACCAGCTGGTGACGGGCGTGGTCGCGGAGACCCCGGCCGAGGACGCCCAGATCACCGTGACCGCCGCGCCGACCCGGGTCGACGCGGATCCCGCGCTCGTCCAGCGCGCCATCAGCAACCTGCTGGACAACGCGATCCGCTACGGCAGGCAGCCGGGCGCGCAGGCGCAGGTGCACATCACCGTCGCCGGCGGCCGGGTCACCGTGGCCGACCACGGCCCCGGGATCGACCCGGCGGTGGCCGCGGACAACTTCGACCGCTTCAGCAGCGGCGGCGGTTCCAGCGGGCTCGGGCTGTCGATCGTGCGCTGGGTCGCGCAGGCGCACGGCGGTGTGCTCCGCGTGTACAACGCCGAGGAGGGCGGCGCCATCTTCGAACTGGTGCTGCCGCTCAGCGACGCCGCCCACCCCGGTTTCGGCCGGCCCGGCTCCGGTCAGCCCGGTTTCGGCCAGCCCGGTTTCGGTCAGCCCGGTTTCGGTCAGCCCGGGGTCCCGTCCTGGTTCAGCGAGCATCGGGGGTAGATCCGCATGGACGAGCGAGCTTCCCGGTCCGGCCTGCGCCGCCGCCTGCCGACGGCGCTGCTGGTGGCGGTCGTGGTCGCCGGGGTCGCGGCGGCGCTGTCGGCCGCGGGCCGGCCGCTGCCCGGGCTGAACCTGGCGCAGGGCGGGCACTGGATCGCCTTCCCCGGCCTGGACCGGGTCTTCCACATCAACGGCTCGGCCCGCACCGTGGACGCCTCCGCGGAGGTACCGGGCCTGGAGCCGGGCAGCCAGGTCGTGCAGGGCGAGACGAGCGGGTACGTGGTGGGGCGCTCGCGGATCTACGAGTTCGGCAAGTCCGATCTCAGCGTGGAGCGCAGCTACGTCCCGCCCACCGGCGAGGTGCCGGTGGCGATCGAAACCCCGGGCGGCCCCTACCTGGTCTACCGCGAGGCCGGCCGGGTGGTGCGGCTCGGCGACGGGGCGGTGACCATCCCGGCGGGCGGCGTGCTCGGCGACCCGGTCGCCACCCCGGACGGCACGGTGTGGTTGCACCGCCTGGATTCCGGGGTGCTGTGCCGGCTGCCGCGCGACGCGGAGCAGGTGTCCTGCCCGGTCGCCGCGCCCGCCGGGCACACCGGCGGGCTGACGGTGGTCGGCCGGGACGCCGCGTTCGTCGACACCACGTCGGACGTGCTGCGCCCGGTGACCGGGGACGGGTTCGGCGAGCTGGGGCCGGCGCGGATGGACCTGCCGCCCAACGCCCGGATCGCCCCGGCGGACGCGGACGGCCGGGTGGCCGTGCTCGACCCGGCGACCCGGCGCCTGCACCTGGTCGACTCGGCCGGCCTGGACGAGCGGCGGGCGCCCGCGGCGCCGATCAGCCTGGCGCTGGCCGACGGCGATTACGCCGGGCCGACGGTCAGCGGATCGTCGGTGGTGCTGCTCGACCTGACCCGGAGCGCGGTGCTGACCTACAGCAGCCAGGGCGATCCGAAGCGGACGATGCCGGTGCCGCCGGAGGCCGGCGAACCGCGGCTGGCGCGCGGCGAGGACGCCCGCGTGTACGTGGACGGCGCCGAGGGACGGCACGTGCTCGTGGTCGACCACGACGGCGCGGTGAACCAGGTGCCGGTGGTCGGTGCGCAGCGGCCGGACGAGCCGGGCGCGCCGGTGGCCCCGCCGCCGGAGGCGCCCGTCACCCAGCCCCAGGACCGGCCCCAGGACCGGCCCCAGAAC
>NZ_PQHY01000089.1:0-25576 GCF_003385175.1 Amycolatopsis ruanii | reverse complement strand
CCACAACCCCGCGAGAGCCCCGATGACCACCCTGCCCCGAACCGACCGCCGCGGGCTCCTGCTCCGCGTCCTGCCTCCCGGCCTCTACGCCGGCCGCGCCAGCAAGCTCGTCGAGCGCTCGGTCCTCGCCTACTCGCGCATGTGGCTGGTCTTCGCCTCCGGCGTGCTCGAGCCGCTGCTCTACCTCGTCGCCTTCCAGATCGGCTTCGGCAGGCTCGTCGGCGACGCCATCGGCCCGGACGGGCAGCCGATGAGCTACGTCGCGTTCGTCGCGCCCGCCCTGCTGGCCTCGTCCGCCATGAACGGCGCCATCTTCGACAGCACGTTCAACGTGTTCTTCAAGTTCCGCTACGCCAAGACCTACGACGCGATGCTGGCCACCCCGATCGGCCCGCTGGACATCGCGATCGGCGAGATCTCCTGGGCCGTCCTGCGCGGCGGCCTCTACTCGGTCGCGTTCTTCGCCGTGATGGCCGCGATGGGCCTGGTCACCTCACCGTGGGCGCTGCTGCTGATCCCGGTCGCCCTGCTGATCGCGTTCGCCTTCGCCGCGATCGGCATGGCCTGCGCGACCTTCCTCCGCTCGACGTCCCAGTTCGACTACATCCAGCTGGCCGTCGTCCCGATGTTCCTGTTCTCCACCACGTTCTACCCGCTGTCGGTCTACCCCGGCGCGCTGCAGGTCCTCGTCCAGTGCTCGCCGCTCTACCACGGCATCCAGCTGATGCGTGAACTCGCCGTCGGCGCCCTGCACCCGGGCATGATCGGCCACATCGCCTACCTGGTGGCGCTGGCGGTCCTCGGCGTCTGGGGCGCGGCCCGCCGCCTCAGCGGGCTGCTCCTGCGCTGACCCGCACCAGCCCGTGCCCGTAGAACCCGTTGTAGCCGGTGTACCCGGCGCAGAACGCGTCCTGCCGTCCGTCCCCGGTGAGGTCGTAGTCCGCGGGGCACGGCACCGGTCGCGCGCGTTCCTCCAGCGCCCGCCGCAGCTGCCGGGCCGTCGCCCCGGGCCGCTCGGCCGCGAGCACCGCCGCCGCACCGGCCACGTGCGGGGCCGCCATCGACGTGCCGCACAGTTCGCCGTACCCGCCGGGCGTCGTGGACAGCACGCACGAGCCGCCGTCGCCGCCCGGCGCGGTCAGGTCGACCACCCCGAGCCCGTACGAGCTGTACCGGGCCTTCACCTCGTCCCGCCCCACCGCGGACACGGTCACCACGTCCCGCACCGCCGCCGGGAGCGCGTCACATCCGCCCGCCCGGGACGCCGGCGTCAATTCCACCGCGTCGTTGGTCGCGGCGGCCACGTTCAGCGTGCCCCGCGAGGCCGAGTACACCACCGCCCGGCCGATCGCCTCGCGCACCACCTCGCGCGCCGGCGACCAGCTGCACGACGGCCCCCACGTGTTGATCGCGAAGCTGCTGTTGGTGACCGCCATCCGGTGCTCGGCCGCCCACATCAGCCCGCACACGACGGCCTCCGGCGTCACCAGCCCGCGGTCGTCGATCACCTTCACCGACGCCACCCGCGTCCCGGGCGCGACCCCGGTGGTGCCCCGGCCGTCGTCGGCCGCGGCGATGATCCCGGCGACGTGCGTGCCGTGCCCCGACGTCGTGGCCCGCCACGCCCGCTCGGCCGGGTCGGCGACACCGCCCACGCAGCCCGCCGACTCGTCCCGGTCCACCGCGGCCGCGAGATCGGGGTGGTCCGGGTCGATCCCCGAGTCCAGCACACCGACCACGACGTCCGGGCTGCCGGCGCCGGGACCGCCCACCGCGGCCAAGTTCCACTGCTCACCGGAGCGGTCGGCGGCAGGCACGTCCGACGGCGCGGTCGCCCGCAGCCCGGGCCGCGGAGACCGCTGCCCGGTCCGCCGCTCGTCCCGCGCGCTGTAGACCCGGCCCGGCCCCATCCGCTGCGCGAAGCCCGGGTCGCCGGAGGTGGCGACGCCCACACCGATCTGCGGGTAGTAGCCGGTCAGCTCCCCGCACGCGGCGCCCACCTGGTCCCGGGCCGCAGCCGACGGCGTGTCCCGGTCGAAGACGACCAGGTAGCGCTCGTCCCGCCCGCTGTCCGCGCACGCCTGCTCCGGCTCCGCCGCCGCGATCCGGACCGGCGTCAGCGCCAGGACGGCGCACGCGGCCGCCACCAGTGATCGTCCGAAGCCGGGCAACGGGGACCTCCAACAGGGCGAACAGCGGCCGGAAGCCGTCGGCGTCCAGCCGCACGCTAAGCCACCCCGCGCGGCGCCGACAAGCGCGACGCGCAAGTTCGCCCGGCCGTGGTCACGCGCCTGTTGGCACCGAGTACGCCGCACCGGACGCACCGTGTGGGATACTCGGCTTGGCTGCTTCCGCCGACACGCCCGCGACCTGCGGTCCGTTCCGGGGGTTGCGGTCCGGAGACAGGCTGGAAGAGCGCCAGGTCGTCGCCGCCAGGAACCACCTGGGTGGCTCGACGAGCGGCAGGGCGGGCGGGAACCGCCGGCTCGGACGGCCCGTCACCGAGCGGACCTGCCATCGGCGGGTGCCGGACCCCGGCACCGTCGGGGCGAGACGAGGCACAGGATTCCCGCCGGCGGTGACCACCCCGGCGGACCAGACAGGAAGGGCCCCTGTGCGGCCGCGTCCGCCAGCCCAAGCGGCTGGGACGCGCCCGGGGGCGGAGGAGATGTATGTCGAACGCGGACACACCCGCCGAGAACACCGGCGGGAACACCGCCCTACCCGCAACCGGCCCGCTGGGCGAGTTGCCGCCCCGCGTCCGGGTGCACGCCCTGGCGAAGCTGCTCGGCTCCAACAGCCGGGTCGTGCTGGCGAAGCTCTCCGAGCTGGGTGAGACGGCGCGCAGCGCCCAGTCGAGCGTGCCGCGGGAGGTCGCGGTGAAGGTCGCCGAGGCGCTCGCCCCGGCCGACGAGCAGGCCGTCGAGGAGGCGGCTGCCCCCGAGGCGGTCGCTCCCGCCGAGGATGCCGCGCCCGCGCCGGACGCCGTCCCGGAGAGCACGCCCGAGCCGGTCGTCCAGACGCCGGCCACCCCCGAGCCCGCCACCCAGGCGACGCCGGAACCCGAGCCGGAGACCGAACCGGCCGCCGCCGCGCCCGAGCCCGTCGCCGAGCCCGCGCGGCAGCCGAAGCGCCCGCCGCACATGCCGGTCTTCGCGGCCCCGTCACCGGTGTTCCTGCCGCCGGAGGCCGGTGCCGTCGAGGAGCTCGCGCCCAAGGCCGAGCCGGTCGCCGAGGACAAGCCGGACGAGGACGCCGACGAGGGCGAGGACGGCGCGGGCCGCCGTCGCCGCCGCCGGGGCCGCCGCGGCCGCGGCCGGGGCAAGGGCGGCGACGAGAACGCCACCGAGACCACCGAGGCCGACGAGACCGACGATTCCAGGCCGGCCGAGGAGGCCGCCAAGGCCGAGGACGAGGACACCGCCGACGAAGCCGAGCCGTCCGAGGACACCGACGAGACCGAGGGCTCGAGCCGTCGCCGCCGTCGCCGTCGCCGCCGGAAGGGCTCGGACGGCGACGCCGAGGCCACCACCGACGACCCGCCGAACACCGTCGTCCACGTCCGCGAGACCAAGGCCGAGGACAAGGACCGCAACGGCAGCAGCTCCGACGGCGTGCGCAGCGTCCGCGGCTCGACCCGCCTGGAGGCCAAGCGCCAGCGCCGCCGGGACGGCCGCGAGGCGGGCCGCCGCCGCGCGCCGATCCTGTCCGAGGCCGAGTTCCTGGCCCGCCGTGAGTCGGTCGAGCGGACGATGGTCGTCGCCGAGCGCGGCGAGCACACCCAGATCGGCGTGCTCGAGGACAGTGTCCTGGTCGAGCACTTCGTGACCTCGCAGGGCAGCGGATCGATCGTCGGCAACGTCTACCTGGGCCGCGTGCAGAACGTGCTGCCGTCGATGGAGGCCGCGTTCGTCGACATCGGCCGCGGCCGCAACGCCGTGCTCTACGCCGGCGAGGTCGACTGGGACGCCGCCGGCCTGGAGGGCAAGTCCCGCAAGATCGAGCAGGCCCTGTCCACCGGCGACAACGTGCTGGTGCAGGTCACCAAGGACCCGGTCGGGCACAAGGGCGCCCGGCTGACCACGCAGATCTCGCTGCCCGGCCGCTTCCTGGTCTACATGCCCTCGGGCGGCGCCACGGGCATCTCGCGCAAGCTGCCGGAGAACGAGCGGCGGCGGCTCAAGGACATCCTCAAGCGGATCGTCCCCGAGGACGCCGGTGTGATCATCCGCACCGCGTCGGAGGGCATCAGCGAGGAGGAGCTGGAGCGCGACGTCCGGCGGCTGAAGGCGCAGTGGGAGGTCGTCAAGGAGAAGGCCGACGCGGCGTCCTCCGGCAAGAAGTCGGCTGCTCCGGTGATGCTGTACGAGGAGCCGGACCTGCTGGTCAAGGTGGTCCGCGACCTGTTCACCGAGGACTTCGTCTCGCTCGAGGTCCAGGGCGACACGGCGTGGGAGACCATCCGCGCCTACGTCGAGCACGTCGCGCCGGACCTCACCCCGCGGCTCAAGCGCTACGTCGGCACCGGTGACGTGCTGGCCGAGCACCGCATCGACGAGCAGCTCACCAAGGCGCTGGACCGCAAGGTGTGGCTGCCCTCGGGTGGTTACCTGGTCATCGACCGCACCGAGGCGATGACGGTGATCGACGTCAACACCGGCAAGTTCACCGGTTCGGGTGGCAACCTGGAGGAGACGGTCACCCGCAACAACCTGGAGTCGGCCGAGGAGATCGTGCGCCAGCTGCGGCTGCGCGACATCGGCGGCATCATCGTGATCGACTTCATCGACATGGTGCTGGAGTCCAACCGCGAGCTGGTGCTCAAGCGGCTGACCGAGTGCCTCGGCCGGGACCGCACCCGTCACCAGGTCGCCGAGGTCACCTCGCTGGGCCTGGTGCAGATGACCCGGAAGAAGATCGGCACCGGCCTGCTCGAGGCGTTCTCCACGACGTGTGAGCACTGCAAGGGCCGCGGGGTCATCGTCTCGACCGAGCCGGTCAAGTCGGGCAACGGCGGCAACGGCGGCGGTCACCAGCACGGTGGCGGCGGTGGTGGTTCGCGCCGGTCGCGCGGCCGGGCCAAGACCGAGGAGCCGCAGGCGGAGAAGACCCCCGAGCCGTCGCCGGTGCAGCGGGAGAGCACGATCTCGGCCGTCGAGGCGATGGCCAAGGCCGCGAAGATCGCCTCCACGAAGACCGAGGGCGGCGAGAAGGCGGACACCGCCGAGCAGAACGGCGCGGCTCCGGCCACCGAGGAGACCGCCGTCCCGGAGAAGGCCGCCGGCGGCCGTTCCGGGCGCAGGTCCGGAGCGAGGGCCCGCCGCGAAGCCGAACCGGCCCAGCCCGAGGAAGCATCCGAGGCCGGGTCGCAGGCGCAGCCTGCGGCGGGCGAGCCCGCCGGGCAGGCACAGGCGGCGGGCCAGACCGAGCAGTCGGCCGCGGCTCAAGCCCGGCACGAGGGGGCGGGGCAGGCCCGCTCCGAGGCACGGCCTGAGCCGGACGCGGTGACCGAGCCGCAGGCTCGGCCCGAGACCGCACGTCAGGCCGAGCCACAGGCACAGCCCGCGGCAGCGGGCGAACCGGCTGGGCAGGCACAGTCCGCGGCGGGACAGCCCGCCGCTGAGGCCCGGCCCGAGGCCGCACCGCAGGCGCAGCCCAGGGCGGAGGGCCAGTCCGAGCGGCTGGCCCCGGCTCAGGCCGGGACCCAGCCGCAGCCCGCGGCGGGTCAGCCCGCCGCGGAGGCCGGTTCCGAGGGCGCGCCGCAGGCGCAGGCCGGGGCGGGCACCCAGCAGCCCGAGGAGTCGCAGCCCGGTCAGCCGCCCGCCGCGGAGCAGGCGAAGCCCGCCCGCACCTCCCGGACCCGCCGCGTCGCCCGCAGGCCCGCGGCGCCCCCGGAGCCCGTCCAGGCCGCCACCGAGCCGTCGCAGCCCGTCACGGTCCCGGCCGGCCCCGTGGAGACCCCCGCGGCCACCACCGGTCAGGATGACGCCACCGATGCGTCTCCGGAGGTCAGCGTGCCCACGCCGGCCACCCGGACCGCGAGCCGGCGCCCGCGCCGTGCGGCGTCCCGCCCGGCCGGCCCGCCGGTGCACGCGTCGGACCAGAGCTGATCCACCTTCGTGAGCCCCGGTGTCAACCGGCACCGGGGCGTCACGTAACCTGTAAGACGGCCCGTCCCCGGACGGGCTATGGCGCGATCACCGGACCGCACACAGCGGGACGTGGCGCAAGCCCTCACCCATTGTCGAGTTAGCAGGAGACTTCCGTGTCGGCGTACGCGATCGTCAAGACCGGCGGCAAGCAGTACAAGGTGGCCGTCGGCGACGTCGTCGAGGTCGAGAAGCTCGAGGGCAAGCCGGGCACCGAGCACTCTTTCCCCGCCGTGCTGTACGTCGACGGCAGCGATGTCACGGCGGATGCCGAAGCACTCGCGAAGATCTCGGTCACCGGCAAGGTCGTCGAGCAGACCAAGGGTCCCAAGATCCGCATCCACAAGTTCAAGAACAAGACCGGGTACCACAAGCGGCAGGGTCACCGTCAGCAGCTGACCCGCGTCGAGGTCACCGGAATCACGAAGTAAGGAGCTGCAGGAGCCATGGCACACAAGAAGGGTGCGTCCAGCTCCCGCAACGGGCGCGACTCCAACCCCCAGTACCTCGGCGTCAAGCGCTACGGTGGTCAGCTCGTGAACGCCGGTGAGATCCTGGTCCGCCAGCGCGGCACCAAGTTCCACCCCGGCCTGAACGTGGGCCGTGGCGGCGACGACACGCTGTTCGCCCTCTCGGCGGGCACCGTGGAGTTCGGCTCGAAGCGTGGCCGCAAGACGGTCAACATCGTCCCGGCCGAGGCCTGAGGGTCCGGCTAGACAACCCAGCACCTTCAGCGAGGGGCGGGCCCGGAACAGATCCGGTCCCGCCCCTTGTTGCTGAAGATGGCTGATATCCCTCCGAAGAAACGAGAAGAGGCTTCACGATGGCGTCCCGGTTCGTTGACCGCGCGGTGATCCACGTCGCCGCGGGCGACGGCGGGCACGGCTGTGCCTCGATCCACCGCGAGAAGTTCAAGCCGCTCGGCGGCCCCGACGGGGGCAACGGCGGCAACGGCGGCGACGTCCGGCTCGTCGTCGACCCGAACGTGCACACGCTGCTCGACTTCCACTTCCACCCGCACGCGAAGGCCACCAACGGCCGCCAGGGGCAGGGCAGCCACCGCGCCGGCGCGGCCGGCGAGACCCTGGAACTCAAGGTGCCCGACGGCACGGTCGTGATGTCCGAGGACGGCGAGGTCCTGGCGGACCTGGTCGGCCCGGGCACCACGTTCGTCGCCGCCCAGGGCGGGCGCGGCGGCCTCGGCAACGCGGCGCTGGCGTCCAAGGCCCGCAAGGCGCCCGGCTTCGCCCTCCTCGGCGAGCCCGGTGAGCAGCGCAGCCTCGTGCTGGAGCTGCGCTCGGTCGCCGACGCGGGCCTGCTCGGCTTCCCGTCCGCGGGCAAGTCGTCGCTGATCTCGGTGTTGTCCGCGGCCAAGCCGAAGATCGCCGACTACCCGTTCACCACGCTGGTGCCGAACCTCGGCGTGGTCAACGCGGGCGACACCGTGTTCACGATGGCCGACGTGCCGGGCCTGATCCCGGGTGCCAGCGAGGGCAAGGGCCTCGGCCTGGACTTCCTCCGCCACATCGAGCGCTGCGCCGTGCTGGTGCACGTCGTCGACTGCGCAACCTACGACCCGGGCCGCGATCCGGTGTCCGACGTGGACGCCCTCGAGGCCGAGCTGGCGCGCTACACCCCGGCGCTGGGCGGCGACCTGGACTCCCGCCCGCGGGTCGTGGTGCTGAACAAGATCGACGTGCCCGACGCCGCCGAGCTGGCCGAGATGGTGCGCCCCGAGTTCGAGGCGCGCGGCCTGCCGGTGTTCGAGGTCTCCACGGTGACCCGCCAGGGTCTGCGCGAGCTGACCTTCGCGCTGGCCAGGGAGGTCGAGAAGTACCGGGCCGCGCAGCCGGCGGCGGAGCCGACGCGGATCGTGCTGCGGCCGGTGGCGGTCGACGACTCCGGCTTCAGCATCGAGGAGGACCCCGAGGAGGCGGGCGGCTTCATCGTGCGGGGCGCGCGTCCCGAGCGGTGGATCCGGCAGACCGACTTCGGCAACGACGAGGCCGTGGGCTACCTCGCCGACCGGCTCAACCGGCTGGGCGTCGAGGACGCGCTGGCCAAGCGCGGCGCCGAGCCGGGCTGCCCGGTGACGATCGGCGACATCACCTTCGAGTGGGAGCCGTCCACGCCGGGCGTGGCGGCGCACATGACCGGTCGGGGCACCGACGTGCGGCTGGAGCAGAACAACCGCGTGTCGGCGGCCGAGCGCAAGGAAGCCCGGCGCATCCGGCGCGACGGGCCGGACCAGCCCGAGGACGAGGACGCGACAGCACGATGAGCGTGGCCCGCAAAGCCGTCGCGGCGGCGGAACGGCTGGTCGTCAAGGTCGGTTCGTCGGCGCTGACCACCGCAGGCGACGGGCTCGACGTGACGCGGCTGAACGCGCTGGTCGACGCCATCGCGGCGCGGATCGCGCAGGGCAGCCAGATCGTGCTGGTGTCCTCCGGCGCGATCGCGGCCGGGCTGGCGCCGCTCGCGCTCGGCAACCGGCCGCGGGACCTCGCCACCCAGCAGGCCGCAGCGAGCGTCGGCCAGCTGCAGCTCGCGCACGCCTACGCCGAATCGTTCGGCCGGTACGCGCTGACCGTGGGCCAGGTGCTGCTCACCTCCGACGACGTGGTGCGGCGCGCGCACTACCGCAACGCTCAGCGGACGTTTTCCCGCCTGCTGGCGCTGGGTGCGGTGCCGGTGGTCAACGAGAACGACACGGTGGCCACCGAGGAGATCAAGTTCGGCGACAACGACCGGCTGGCCGCGCTGGTGGCGCACCTGATCGGCGCCGACGCGCTGGTCCTGTTGTCCGATGTGGACGGTCTGTACGACGGGGACCCGCGGTCCGGCTCGACGCGGCGCATCGCCGAGGTCGCCGGGCCCGCGGATCTGGAGGGCATCGCGGTCGGCATGTCCAGCTCGGGCCTGGGCACCGGCGGGATGGTGTCCAAGCTGGCGGCGGCGCGCACGGCCGCGTCGGCGGGTATTCCGGTGCTGCTGGCCGCGGCGTCCGACGCAGCCCTGGCGCTGTCCACGGCCGAGGTCGGCACCGCGTTCCGGGCCGCTGACAGCCGGTTGTCCGCGCGCCGGTTCTGGCTCGGTTACGCGGCCGGGACCCGCGGGCGCCTGCACCTCGACGACGGCGCGGTGGCCGCGGTCGTGCGGCGCCGCCGGTCACTGCTGGCCGCGGGGATCACCGGGGTGGACGGTGACTTCGAGGCGGGCGACGTGGTGGAGCTGGTCGACCCGGCGCAGCGCGTGGTGGCCCGTGGCGTGGTGGCGTTCGACGCGGGGGAGCTGCCCGAGCTGATCGGCCGGTCCAGCCACGAGCTGCCGGAGGAGCAGCGCCGCGAGGTCGTGCACGCCGACGATCTGGTGCCGTTCCGCCGTTAGCGCAGTTCCGAGCCCTTCGTTTCGGGCAGGGTGAGCAGCACCAGGAACGCGATCACCGCGCCGGCCGCGACGTACCAGAAGAACACGATCGGTGCGCCGGCGGCGGAGAGCGCGCTGATGACCAGGGGAGCGGTGCCGCCGAACACGGCGACCGTGAGGTTGTACCAGGCGCCGATGCCCAGGCCGCGCAGCTCGGTGGGGAACAGCTCGCTCATGATCGCCGGCGCGACGCTGGACAGGGCCGCGTAGAGCCCGAGGCCGACGCAGAAGACGATGAGCAGGTTGGCCAGGCCGGGTTTGACCAGTGTGGACAGCGGCACGATGAGGATCGCGGTGGCGGCGGACCAGACGAACAGCTGGGGTTTGCGCCCGATGCGGTCGGAGAGCGCGCCGAAGGGGTACTGGAGCGCGACGAACAGCGCGGTGGCGATGGACAGGGCGAGGAAGACGTCGACGTCGTTGACGTGGCGGGTCTTGACCGCGAACGGCGTGAGGGCGCTGAAGAACGTGTAGTAGCACAGCGTCGAGAGCATGCTGATGCCGACGAGCTGGCCGACGGCCTTCGGGTGTTCGCGCAGGGTGGTGAGCAGGGGGCGGCGGACGCGCTGGGCGCGGCCCTTGTTCTGCTCGAACTGTTCGGTCTCGGACAGGCTGCGGCGCAGCCAGAGGCCGACGATGCCGAGGACGCCGCCGAGCAGGAACGGGATGCGCCAGCCCCAGGAGCTCATGTCGGCCTTGTCCATGGTGCGGGCGAGGACGAACCCGAGCACCGAGGCGAGCAGCACCGCGGAGCCGGTGGAGATGTAGAAGAAGGACGAGTAGCGGCCGCGCCACTTCGGCGGCGCGATCTCGCCGAGGTAGGCGGAGGCGTTGGAGACTTCGCCGCCGAGGGAGAGCCCCTGCGCGATGCGGGCGAGGAGCAGCAGGATCGGGGCCAGCCAGCCGACCTGCTGGAACGTCGGCAGGATCGCGATGACGATGGAGCCGCCCGCCATGAGCGTGATGGTGAGGATCATGGCCGGCTTACGGCCGCGGACGTCGGCGAACCGGCCGAGCAGCAGCCCGCCGAGGGGCCGGAAGAAGAAGGCGAGCGCGTAGGTGGCGAAGGTGTTGATCTGGGCGAGCAGGTCGTTGCCGGCCGGGAAGAACGCGGTGGCGAAGTAGATGCTGAACGTCGCGTAGATCGTCCAGTCGAACCACTCCAGCGCGTTGCCGACGCTGGCCGCGAACAACTTCCGGACGGGCAGCCGGTGCCGGACTTGCGTGCCCACCTTCGACTCAACCACCGCATACCTCCACATTCACCCGATGGGGTGGGACAATGCCACACCTCGGCCCAGACCGAAAGATTCCTTTCCGCCCGGAAGGGGCTGAGCTGCACTTTCCTGTGGGGACGCCCGGAAGTGACACCCACGCGGCGGACGCACCACACCCTGGCGGCGACGCCCACCCCCCACCGCCCGGTGTCCGGTCATCACAGGCGCCCGGATGACTGCGCCGACCCGGCGGGGCGCGGGAGACGCCGATATGGCGGGGGCGCCGGCAGCCTGACGCAGATGGCCTCAACCGCTCCCCACCTGGCGCGACTGGCGTCCACACGGTGCCCGCCGGGGGCTGGCCTTCACACGGTGGCCGACTGGCACCGGTGGCGTTGGCACGGTGGCCGGCTGGCGTTCGCACGGTGCCCCGCTGACGCCGCTGGCCTTCACGCGGTGGCTGGCTGGCACCGGTGGCGTTCGCACGGTGTCCGGCTGAAGCGTCTGGCGTTCGCATGGCGCCTGGCTGACGCCGGTGGCGTGCGCACGGTACCTAGCTGGTGCGCGTGGCCCTGACACGGTGCCCGGCTGGCGTGGCTGGGCGCCGCGCGGTCCGGCGGGTGCCCATGGCCTTTATGCGGTGCCCGGCTGGCGCGGGTGGCTTCACGCGGTGTCCGGCCGGTGCGGGTAGCCATCACAGGCTGCCCGACTGGCGCGGGTGACCACGACACAGTGCCTGGCTGGCGCGGGTGGCGTTCGCGCGGTGCCTGGCTGGCGCGGGTGGCGTTCGCGCGGTGTCCGGCTGGCGCGGGTGGCGTTCGCGCGGTGCCTGGCTGGCGCGGGTGGCGTTCGCGCGGTGCCTGGCTGGCGCGGGTGGCGTTCGCGCGGTGTCCGGCTGGCGCGGGTGACCACGACACAGTGCCTGGCTGGCGCGGGTGGCTTCACGCGGTGTCCGGCTGGCGCGGCTGGCCTTCGCGCAGTGGCCGGCTGGGCGCAGGCCGCCGTCGCACCGGGCCTCACCGGAGTCCGGCTCCATCCCGGCAGGTTCGCCCTCCGAACGTCCTCCGGTCGCCTGCCTACGTCATGGCTGGAGGCCACCACGGCTCGCCCCGCCGCGGGAGCCGTGCCGTGCCTGCGTAAACCGCCGATTACCGGTCTGCTTTCAAACCAATTCCTCCCCTCAGTTCGTGCTCGCCAGTGCGAACGGCAGCACGGCCGGCGCCCCGCCCTGGCGCAGGAGCCGTGCGGCCAGCGTCATCGTCCAGCCGGTGTCCACGAGATCGTCCACAAGCAACACCGGTCCATCCACACCGGACAACTCCGCGGCCACATCGCCCGGCACCGCAAGCGATTGCCACAGATCCGCCACCCGCTGCGCGCTGTTCGCCCGGCGAGGGCGGCCGCCGCGGCTTTCCAGCGTGCCGAGAAAGCGCAACCGTCCGATGTGCGCCAGCCGGGTCGCGAGGTCGTGCACCAGTCGCGGCCGGGTCGCGGACGGCAGCGCCACCACGGCCACCGGCCGCTGCTCCCACCGCCAGACCGCCAGAACCTGAACGCACGCCTGGAAAACCGCCTCCGGCACCTCACCATCCGTTGCCCGCTCGCCGACCAGCTCCCGCAACGGCCCGCCCCACCCGACGTCCGTCAGCCGCCCGAGCGTCCGTCCCGGCTCGGCCAGCTCGCCCTTCCCGATCCGCCCGGACAGCGGCACGTCGAGCGACCCCATACCGGTCGGCCACTGGCGGCGCGGGCCCACCTCGACCCCCGGCCGCCGGAGCCGCTCGTCGGTCTTCTCGACCGCCTCCGCCGACACCGTCACGTCCCGGTGCTCGCCGGTGCAGTTGTCGCACCGCCCGCACGGCTCGGCGAACGGGTCGTCCAGCTGGCGGCGCAGGAACTCCATCCGGCACGAGGTGGTGGCCTGGTACTCCAGCATCGCCTGTTGCTCCGCCCGCCGCGCCTGGGCGACGCGCTCGTACCGTTCGCGCTCGTAGTGCCAGTCCTGCCCGGTCGCCTCCCAGCCGCCCTTCACCCGCCGCACCGCGCCGTCCACGTCGAGCACCTTCAGCACCATCTCCAGCCGTGACCGGGACAGTTCGACCATCGGCTCGAGCGCTGCCGTCGACAATGGCCGGTCGGCGTAGGCGAGCGCGTTGAGCACCTGGTTGACGCGCTGCTCGTCCGGGAAGGCGAGGGACGAGAAGTACCGCCAGATCTCGGCGTCCTCCTGACCCGGCAGCAGGATCACCTCGGCCCGGCGCACGCCACGACCGGCGCGCCCGACCTGCTGGTAGTAGGCGATCGGCGAGGACGGCGCCCCGACGTGAACGACGAACCCGAGGTCGGGCTTGTCGAACCCCATGCCCAGCGCCGAAGTCGCCACCAGCGCCTTCACCCGGTTGGCGAGCAGATCGTCCTCCGCCGCTTCCCGCTCGGCCGGCTCGGTCTTGCCCGTGTACGCGGCGACCGGGAACCCGCGCTCGCGCAGCATCTCCGCGATGTCGTGCGCCGCCGCGACGGTGAGCGTGTAGATGATGCCGGACCCCGGCAGCTCGCCGAGCCGGTCCGCGAGCCAGGCGAGCCTCGCCTGCGGGGTGGGCAGCTTCGCGACCGACAGGTGCAGGCTCTCCCGGTCGAGCGGGCCACGCAGCACCAGCGCGTCGCCGCCCTGGCCGAGCCCGAGCTGTTCGGCGACGTCGGTGACCACCCGGTCGTTGGCGGTCGCGGTGGTCGCCAGCACGGGCACCCCCTCGGGCAGTCCCGCCAGCAGGGTGCGCAGGCGCCGGTAGTCGGGCCGGAAGTCGTGGCCCCAGTCGGAGATGCAGTGCGCCTCGTCGACGACCAGCAGCCCCGCTGTGGTGGTCAGCTTGGGCAGCACCGTGTCGCGGAAGTCCGGGTTGTTCAGCCGCTCCGGGCTCACCAGCAGCACGTCGATCTCGCCGGCCGCGATGCGCGCCTGCACGTCGTCCCACTCCTGCTGGTTGGCCGAGTTCATCGTCGCCGCGTGGATGCCGGCCCGCCCGGCCGCGGTGATCTGGTTGCGCATCAACGCCAGCAGCGGGGAGATGATCACCGTCGGACCCGCCCCGCGCTCGCGCAGTAGGGCGGTGGCCAGGAAGTACACGGCCGACTTGCCCCAGCCGGTGCGCTGCACGACGAGAGCGCGTCTGCGGTGGGCGACCAGCGCTTCGATGGCTGTCCACTGGTCGTCGCGCAGGGTCGCGCCGTCCCCGGCCAATGCCCGGAGCAGCGTTTCGGCTCGTTCGCGCAGGAGGTGAAGGTCCACGGGTCAACGTCTACCTCAACACTCCGACGAAACCGAGCCGAGTACCGCACGAGTGGACCAGTCGTCGAGTAATGTGACGTAAGACACACCAAATGGCCGCATCAGGACACCCGAACAGCGGAGTCTCCTCGCTGTCGGGGCCTCCGGTGGTTCCCCTCGAACCCCCGGCGGAGCGAAGTGCGCGGGTGCTGTTACCGGGGAGCGGGGCAGTACCCGCGCACTCGCGCTTCTACGATCCGTTCATGTCACCACGCCGAATCGGGGTCATGGGCGGCACGTTCGACCCCGTCCACCACGGCCACCTCGTCGCGGCCAGTGAGGTGCAGTCCCGGTTCGACCTCGACGAAGTGATCTTCGTGCCGACCGGCCAGCCGTGGCAGAAGTCCGGCAGGCGGGTCACCCGGGCCGAGGACCGCTATCTCATGACGGTCATCGCCACCGCCTCCAACCCGGTCTTCTCGGTGAGCCGGGTGGACATCGACCGGGGCGGCGAGACCTACACCGTCGACACCCTGCGCGACCTGAAGAGCGAGTACCCCGAGGACGAGCTCTTCTTCATCACCGGCGCCGACGCGCTCGAACAGATCCTGACCTGGCACAACGCCGACGAGCTGTTCACCCTCGCGCACTTCATCGGCGTCACCAGGCCCGGGTACAAGCTCAACGACCACCACCTGCCCAGCGGCAAGGTGAGCCTGGTCGAGGTGACCGCGATGGCGATCTCGTCGACCGGCTGCCGCGACCGCGTCGAGCACGGCGAGCCGATCTGGTACCTGGTGCCCGACGGTGTCGTCCGGTACATCGACAAGCGGGGGCTGTACCGCAAGCCCGCCTGACACGCCGCCGGGGCCGCCGACGACGGCAGGTACCCTCGGTGGACCGACGGTCTCAGGATGAGGGAGCACAGGAGTGGCAGCGACGTCCCAGGCACGAGACATCGCGACCGTGGCGGCACACGCCGCCGCGGACAAGAAGGCCACCGACGTGGTGGTGCTGGACGTCTCCGAGCAGCTCGTCATCACCGACGTGTTCGTCATCGCCTCGGCGCCCAACGAGCGCCAGGTGGGGGCCATCGTGGACAACGTCGAGGAGAAGCTGCGGGCGGCCGGGCACAAGCCGGTCCGCCGCGAGGGCGCGCGCGAGGGCCGCTGGGTCCTGCTCGACTTCGTCGACGTCGTGGTCCACGTGCAGCACGACGAGGAGCGCTCGTTCTACGGCATCGAGCGGCTCTGGAAGGACTGCCCGCGCATCGAGGTCGCCGGGCTCGCCGAGGCCGTCGACGCCGGGGACGCCTCGTGAGCTTCCGCCGCCTCGTGCTGTGGCGGCACGGGGAGACCGACTACAACGCCGCCGGGCGCATGCAGGGCCACCTGGACTCGGCGCTGACCGAGGTGGGCTGGAACCAGGCCCGCTTCGCCGCGCCCGCGCTCGCCCGGTTCGAGCCCGACCTGGTCATCTCCTCGGACCTGCACCGGGCCATGGACACCGCGACCGTGCTCACCGAGGCGATCGGGGTGCCGCTGCGCATCGACAAGCGCCTGCGGGAGACCCACCTGGGTGACTGGCAGGGCCTGACCGGCGCCGAGGTCGACGCGGGCTGGCCCGGCGACCGCGCCATCTGGCGCGTGGACGCGACCTGGGCGCCGCCGGGCGGGGAATCCCGCGTCGAGGTCGCCGAGCGCGCCTCCGAGGTCGTCAGCGACCTGCTGGCCGGTGACGACCCGGGTGAGACCGTGCTGCTGGCCGCGCACGGCGGGCTGATCACCGCCCTGACCGGCAAGCTGCTGAACCTGCCGGTGGAGGCGTGGCCGCAGCTCGGCGGGATCGGCAACTGCCACTGGGTCGAGCTGGGCCTGCGCGACGACCGCTGGCGCCTGCACGCCTACAACGCCGGAATGCTCGGCTGAGATGCCGAGGCTGCTGGTCTTCGGCGACTCGCTGAGTTTCCAGGGCCCGGAGAGCCCGTGCGCGGCCGACGAGCCCCGGCTGTGGCCGAACATCGCCGCCGCGGCGCTGGGCGGCAGTGTGGACCTGGTGGCCTCCGCGGGCTGGACCGCGCGCGACGCGTGGTGGGCGATGATCGGCGACCCCCGCGTGTGGGCCGATCTGAAGCACGCCGACGCCGTGGTGCTGGCCGTCGGGAGCATGGACACGCTGCCCTCGCCGCTGCCGACCTACCTGCGCGGCGGCCTGCGGTACCTGCGGCCGGCCGGTTTCCGCCGCACCGTCCGGAAGGCGTACCTGGCGGCTCAGCCTCGGCTGGCGGTCGCGCTGCGCGGCCGCCCGCGGGTCCTGCCGGCGAAGCTCACCGTGCACTACCTCGACCGCGCTGTCTACGCGCTGCGCATCCTGCGGCCGGAGATGCCGATCGTGGCCGTCCTGCCCAGCGTCCACCGGGCCTCGTCCTACGGCAACGTGCACACCGGGCGGGAAGAGACGGCCGCCGCCATCGCCGCCTGGTCGCGGCGGGCGGGCGTGCCGCTGCTGAACCTGGCCGAGGTGGTGGGGGAGCACGTCCTGAGCGGCCGCGGCAACCCGGACGGCATGCACTGGGGCTGGGAGGGGCACGCGCTCGTGGGCAAGGCGATGGCCGCGTTGATCGGTCCGCTCCTGGACCCCGGCGAACCGCCGGCCGGCACGTAGGCTGGCGTCGTGCCGGTCGCCGTCATCACGGATTCCACCGCCCATCTGCCCGAGGGCTTCGCCGAGCGGTATGCCCTGCGCGTCGTCCCGCTGCACGTTCTCATCGACGGGGTCGCCGCACTGGACGGAGTCGAGGTGGGGGCGGCGGCGCTCGCCGAGGCGCTGGGTCAGCGCCGGATCGTGACGACGTCCCGGCCGACGCCCGGCGAGTTCGCGACGGCCTTCCAGGAGGCGCTGGAGGCGGGCGCGGACTCGGTCGTGTCGATCCACCTGTCCAGCGAGATCTCCGGGACCTGGGAGTCCGCGGTGCTGGCGGCGCAGGAGGTGGGACCGGATCGCGTGCGAGTCGTCGATTCGCGCGGGACGGCCATGGGGCTCGGGTTCGCGGCGTTGCACGCGGCGCGCGCGGCGTCGGCCGGCGCTGCGGCGGAGGAGGTCGAAGCGGCCGCGACGGCGGCGGTGCGCTGCTCTGCGACGCTGTTCGTGGTCGAGACGCTGGAGTACCTGCGGCGGGGCGGGCGGATCGGCGCGGCGGCGGCGCTGCTGGGCACCGCGCTGGCCATGAAACCGGTGCTGCACCTGGACGACGGCCGGATCAAACCGCTGGAGAAGGTGCGCACGATGAACCGCGCCATCGCGCGCCTGGTCGAACTCGCCGAGGAGGCCGCCCGCGGGGAACCGGTGGAGGTCGCCGTGCACCACCTCGCGTCCCCGGAGCGGGCGGTGGAACTGGCGAACCGCATCGAGGAGCGGGTGAGCGTCACCGACGGCTGCGTGGTGTCGGAACTGGGCGCGGTGATCGGCGCGCACACCGGGCCCGGTGTGGTCGGCGTTGTGGTGCAACGGAATCCGGGCGGGTCCGGCAGCCGCTGAATCTTCCCGGACTCGCCGAAACCTTGTCGCGCAAGCACTTGAGTGACGCACGCCCAAAAAGCTCCACCATGCCACACGTCACCGACAGAAAGCCGTACCGCCGCGGCGGAACGCGCCACTTGTCCACAGACCCCCACTTGTCCACAGCCTCCCCAATTCCCGCTTCTCCCTCCTCCCCGCGCCCCCTAGCGTCGAATGCGTGTTCGAACGATCAGCCCCGGAATCGCCGGGCATCCCCGTCAACCGCAGGCTCGAGCAGCTCGCCGGTCAGGCCCTCGCCGCCGACCAGGACATCGGGCCACCGGGCGCCGTCGGACGGCTGGTCGAGCGCTGGGTGCCGGCCGCGCTCACCGGCAGTCCGCAGCGGCGGCGCCTGACCACGGTCCTCCTGTCCCTGGTCGCGGTCCTGGTGCTCGTCGGCACCTCGATCGCGCTCCTCGGCGGCAGTCCGCCCGTCGAACACGCGCCGGTTCTGCCCGCGGCCCCGGACCGGCCCGCGCCGGTCTCCGCGTCCGCCAGCCGGGTCGCCGACAGCTCCCTGGTGATCAGCGTCGTCGGCAAGGTCCGCAACCCGGGGCTCGTCACCGTTCCCGGCGGTGCGCGCGTGGCGGACGCCCTGCGCGCGGCCGCCGACCCGATCGAGGGCACCGACGTCACGGCGCTGAACCTCGCGCGGAAGCTGAGCGACGGTGAGCAGATCTACGTCGGCGTCCCGCCACCGCCCGGCGCGTCGCCACCGGCCGCGGCCGGCAGCGCCCCGGCGCTCGTCGACCTGAACACGGCCACGGCGGAACAACTCGACGCGCTCCCGGGGATCGGCGAGGTGACCGCCCAGCGCATCATCGACTGGCGCACCCAGCACGGCACGTTCCGATCCGTCGACGAGCTGCGCGAGGTCGAGGGCATCGGCGAGGCGCGGCTGTCCCGGCTGCGGGACCAGGTGACGGTGTCGTGATCACGGAACCCGTTGTCCGGCACGACTTCCGTCTGGTGCCGGCCGCGCTGACGCTGTGGCTCGGGGCGCTGCTCGGAATGCTGGGGGCGTGGTGGCTGGCCCTGGCGTGCGGCGTCGCGGCAGTGCTGGTGTCCGTGGTGCTGCTGATCAGGCTGCGTCCGGGCCGGTCACGCTGGTGGACGGGCGCGGCTGCGCTGCTCGTGGCCGGTCTCCTGCTGGCCGGGCCGCTCGGGCTCCGCCTGAGCCGGGCGGAGCACGATCCGCTCCGCGGCCTCGCGCAGCGCGGAACCGAGGTGACCCTGCACGTGCTGGTGACGGAACGCCCGAAACCGGTGCGTTCGGCCGGGTACGCCGATCAGCAGGCTGGGCCGAGGTCGGTGGTGATCGCGGCTGAGGTCCTGCACGCGGAACACGGCGCGCAGCCGGTGGTCTCGTCCGGGCGGGTCGCGCTCCTCGCGCCGTTCGCGCCGTGGAGCGAGGTCATCCCGGGTCAGGAGATCACCGCGAGCGGTGAGCTGGCCCCGCCCCGGGACGCCGACCTGACCGTCGCCGCGATCTACGTGCGCGGTCCGCCCGCGGCGGCCACGGAGGCTCCGTGGTGGCAGCGCGCCGCCGAGTCGCTGCGCGAGGCGCTCCGGCAAGCGTGTGCGGTCCTGCCCGAGGAGCAGGCCGGTCTGGTGCCGGGCCTCGTGGTGGGCGACACGAGCGGGCTGTCCGAACGGCTCGACCGCGAGTTCACCGACGCCGGGCTGACGCACCTCATGGCCGTCAGCGGGTCCAACGTCGCGATCGTGTGCGGTGCCGTCCTCCTGCTGTTGCGGCTGCTGCGGGCGGGGCCACGGCTGTCGGCGGCACTGTCCGGGCTGGCGCTGGCCGGGTTCGTGGTCCTGGCGGGCGCGGAGCCGAGCGTTCTGCGGGCCGGGGTCATGGGCGGGATCGCCCTCCTGGCGCTGGCGTTGGGGCGGGAGCGATCGGTCGTGCCCGCGCTGGCCGCGGCGACGTGCGTCCTCGTGGCGTGGGATCCCGCGATGGCCGTGAGCTTCGGCTTCGCGCTCTCGGTGATCGCGACGGCCGGGCTGGTGCTCCTGGCGCCGCGGTGGGCGGAAGCCCTCCAGCGTCGCCGGGTGCCGCCGGGTTTCGCGGAGGGGCTGGCGGTGCCGGCGGCGGCGTTCGTGGTGACCGCGCCCGTCGTGGCCGGGATGGCCGGGCAGCTGAGCCTGGTCAGCGTGGCGGCGAACGTGCTGGCCGCGCCGGTGGTCGCTCCGGCGACGGTGTTCGGGGTGCTCGCGACGGTCGTCGCCACCGCGTGGCCCGCCGGTGGCGAGATGGTCGTCCGGCTGGCCGGGCCGGAGGCGGGCTGGCTGATCGTCGTCGCGCGGCGGGCGTCGGAAGTGCCCGGGGCGGTGCTGGCGTGGCCCAGCGGCTGGTGGGGCGGGTTCCTCGCGCTGGTGGTCGCCGTCGCCGTGGTGCTGGCGCTGCGCCGGCGGCGGCTGCGGGTGTTGCTGGCGCTGGTGCTGGCCGGGGTGCTGCTGGTCGTCCTGCCGGGCAGGGTGATCGCGCCCGGCTGGCCGCCGCCGGGCTGGGCGGTCGTCGCCTGCGATGTCGGTCAGGGCGACAGCCTCGTGCTGGCCACCGGTGAGCCCGGTCGGGCGGTCGTGGTGGACGCCGGGCCAGAGCCGGGGCCGGCCGACCGGTGCCTGGACCGGCTGGGCGTCGAGCGGGTGCCCTTGGTGGTGCTGAGCCACCTGCACGCCGACCACATCGGCGGGCTCGACTCGGTGTTCGAGGGGCGGTCGGTGGGGGCCATCGCGGTGGGACCGGGGCGGCAGCCGGACTGGGCGTGGCGTCAGGCCGGCCGGATCGCCGCCAGGCACGGGGTTCCGCTGCTCGAACTGGACCTCGGTCGACGGCTCGAGTGGCCTGCGCTGGACCTGGAGGTGCTCGGTCCCCGGTACGTGCCGGAAGGAGAGGACGACGACGGAACACAGATCAACAACGGCTCGGTCGTGCTACGGGCTCACACGGCGGCGGGCGGCGTGCTGCTGACCGGTGATGTGGAACTGGCCGCGCAGGCCGACCTGGTGGCTGCCGGAACGGATCTGCACGCGGAGATCCTGAAGGTGCCCCACCACGGCAGCAGGTTCTCGCTGCCCCAGTTCCTGGCCGCGGTGTCCGCGCGGCTGGCGCTGGTGAGCGTCGGTTTGGGCAACCGCTACGGCCACCCGAACCGCACGACACTCGACACCCTGACCGCGGACGGCGCGCTCGTCGCCCGCACGGACACCGACGGCGACACCGCGGTGATCCCCGATCAGACCGGTCCGGCGCTGGTGCGCCGGGGGAAGTGAGGTGGAACCTTGATTACAGACCCAGCGCCTCGTGCACGGCCGCCGCCGACGGCGGCACGGTCGCCTTGGGGCCGACCTCGTTCTCGATCGCGTCCAGGGTCTTCAGGCCGTCACCGGTGATGAGAAGGACGGTCTCGGCGTCCGGGTCGATCTTGCCGGCCTCGATGAGCTTCTTCGCCGTCGCGACGGTGACACCACCGGCGGTCTCGGTGAAGATGCCCTCGGTGCGGGCCAGCAGGCGGATGCCCTCGACGACCTCTGCGTCGGTCACGTCCTCGATCGCGCCGCCGGTGCGGCGGACCGTGTCGAGCACGTAGGGGCCGTCGGCCGGGTTGCCGATCGCCAGCGAGCGGGCGATCGTGTCCGGCTTGACCGGCTGGACGACGTCGTGGCCGTTGCGGAAGGCCGCGGAGACCGGCGAGCAGCCGGCCGCCTGGGCACCGAAGACCTTGTACGGGGTGTCGTCGACCAGGCCGAGCTTGGCGAACTCGCGGAAGCCCTTGTCCACCTTGGTCAGCTGCGAGCCCGAGGCGATCGGCACGACGATCTGCTCGGGGATCCGCCAGCCGAGCTGCTCGGCGACCTCGTAGGCGAGCGTCTTCGAGCCCTCCGAGTAGTAGGGGCGCACGTTGACGTTCACGAACGCCCAGTTCTCGTGCTCGGCGGCCAGCTCGGTGGCCAGGCGGTTGACGTCGTCGTAGTTGCCGTCGACGGCGATGAGGTTGCCGTCGTAGACCGCGGTGGTCAGCACCTTGGCGCGCTCGAGCGAGGACGGGATCAGCACCACGGACTGCCAGCCGGCGCGGGCGGCTGCCGCGGCGACGGCGTTGGCCAGGTTGCCGGTGGACGGGCAGGCCAGGGTGTCGAATCCGAACTCGCGAGCCGCGGCCAGGGCGACGGCGACGACGCGGTCCTTGAACGAGTGGGTGGGGTTGCCGGTGTCGTCCTTGACCCACAGGCTCTTCACGCCGAGAGCCTTGGCGAGCCGGTCGGCCTTCACCAGCCTGGTACACCCGGGCTCGGTGTTCGGGATCTCCTCGACGTTCGAGGGCACCGGGAGGAGCTTCTTGTAGCGCCAGATGTTGCGCGGGCCGGCCTGGATGTCCTCGCGGCGCACACGGCCGAAGTCGTAGGCGACCTCGAGCGGGGAGAAGTCCTCGGCGGAGACGAACTCCGGGGCGAGCGGCTGGCGGTGACCCTCTTCCTTGGAGACCAGTTCCACGGCCGGACCGAGGTCGACGGTGCCGCGGGTGGTGGTCGAATCGAGGGCTGCAGTCATCGCGAGGTTCCTTTCCTCATCTGTCCCGCTGACGCGGGCCGGAATTGGCACCGTGATCGTCAGCTACCTCGCGGAATCGAGATGACAGGCTGACGCCGGTTGCCGGGGCTTCGTCGGGCCGTTCCCTCTGCCCCTCTGGATGAGCGGTATTCGATTGTGGTGGCTCACGCGCTCGCGCGATGCCTGGTTGACAACATACGGCACATCGCTCGGACCACGCCATGCCCCTGCGGGTTTCATCACGCTCGGGAGCTGTCGGTGGTCCGTGGGAGGATCTGAACCGTGACCGCGCCGGCAACCACCTCCGCCCCCCTGCAGCTCGTGCTCGGCGAAGAGGAGCTGCTCGTCGAGCGCGCCGTCCGGGGCGCTCTCGGTCAGGCCCGCCGGGAGGACCCAACGGCCGAGATGACCAAGGTCCGCGTGCCCGATCTCACACCGCCCGCCCTCGCCGAGCTGGTCAGCCCGTCGCTGTTCAGCGAGGGGCGGGTCATCGTGCTGGAGGGCGCGCAGGACATCGGCCAGGAGCTGGCCGATGCGGTGCTGGCCTACGCGAAGATGCCGGCCGACGGGGTCGTCCTCGTCGTCGTGCACACCGGGGGCGGACGCAGCAAGGCGGCCAAGTCCCTGCCCGCGGCGCTGCGCAAGGCCGGTGCGCAGGTCACCGAGTGCCCGAAGATCACCCGGCCGGCGGATCGCGAGTCGTTCGTCCGCAACGAGGTCCGGCAGGCCGGTGGGAAGATCGACCCGGCGGGTGTCGCGGCGCTGATCGACGCCGTCGGATCCGACCTGCGGACGGCGGCCGCGGCCGCGTCGCAGCTGGTGGCGGACTCCGGCGGGCGGGTCGACGAGGAGGCCGTGCGCCGCTACCACCGCGGCCGAGCGGACGTAACCGGCTTCGCCGTGGCGGAGAAGGCCGTCGCGGGGGAGCGCGGCGCGGCGCTGGAGGCGATGCGGTGGGCGCTGCAGATCGGCGTGGCGCACGTCCTGATCGCCGACGCCCTCGCCGACGCGGTGCGCACCATCGCGCGGGTGTCGTCGGCGGGGCGCGGCAACCCGAACCAGATGGCCGGTGAGCTGGGCATGCCGCCGTGGAAGATCCGCAAGGCGCAGGGACAGTCCCGCGGGTGGACACAGGCCGGCCTCGCCGAGGCGATGGCGGTGGTGGCGAGGGTGAACGCCGAGGTCAAGGGCCAGGCCGCGGACCCGGCCTACGCGCTGGAGCGGGCAGTCCTGGAACTCGCCGCCGCCCGCGACAAGCGCTGAGCCCGGCTGGCGGACCCGGAACAGCGCCGGGGCGGGCGCTGTGGGGTTGGGGGTTGCTGGTGAGCGCCTGGGCCGGGAGTCACCGCTGCTGGTGCAGTCATGAACCGACGCCGGCTGCGCAGCCGGAGGGCGGCTGCCGTGACCGGGGTGCCGTGGGCGGTCCCGCGTCGATCGCATCGGGGGAAGTGGCAGCCTTGTCAGCCCGCGGGAACGGCGAAGGGGCGGGCACCCTGCCGGATGCCCGCCCCTTCGCTGGAGATCAAGCTCCGAGCTGGTTGACGCGCTTGGCCATCGCCGACTTCTTGTTGGCGGCCTGGTTCGCGTGGATGACGCCCTTGCTGGCGGCCTTGTCCAGGGCGCGAGCGGCAACCTGCTGCAGCTCGACGGCCTTGGCCTTGTCGCCCGACTCGGCGGCCTCGCGGAACTTGCGGATCGCGGTCTTCACCGAGGACTTGACCGACTGGTTGCGCTGGCGCGCCTTCTCGTTGGTCTTGATGCGCTTGATCTGGGACTTGATGTTGGCCATGAAGGCGCTCCTTCGATCTGTCGGTGGGTTCGCTGCCGCGCTGTACCGGCCCCGGCGTGCGGGTTTCCTCCCTGGCGGAATGCCACACGGCAACGACCGTCAAGGTTAGCAGGGCGCTACGGTGTCACTCGCACTGGCTGGGAGGGGCAGGTGAACGGCACGGCGCTCGGGCTCGTACTCCTGGCTGCCGTCGTGCACGCCGGGTGGAACCTCGCGGCCAAACGGGTCGCCGCCGGGGCCCGGTTCGTCTTCCTCTACTACACCGTCTCGGCGGTGGTCTGCGCCCCGGTCGCGGTCGTCGCACTCGTGGCCGAGGGGCAGCATCCACAGTGGACCTGGCTGGTGGCGGCGCTGCTCACCGCGGTCTTCCACATCGCCTACAGCATCGTGCTGCAGCGGGGGTACCGCGTCGGCGACCTGTCCGTCGTCTACCCGCTGGCGCGGGGGAGCGGACCGCTGCTGTCGGTGCTCGCGGCCGTCGTCCTGCTCGGCGAGCGGCCGGGGTGGCTCGGGCTCGCCGGGGCGTTCCTCGTCGTCGCCGGGGTGCTGGTGATCGGGCTCGGCTCGCGCTCGGCCGCGGACGCCCGCGCCCGCCGGGCCGGGGTCTGGTACGGGCTGCTCACCGGCGTCGCCATCGCCGCCTACACGCTCTGGGACGACCACGCCGTCAACGCCCTCGCCGTCCCGCCCCTGACCTACTTCGCCGCCGGCTCGGTGCTGCAGAGCCTGCTGCTCGCGCCCGCGGCCATGCGGGCAGGCGGCCGGATCGGCGCGCTGTGGCGGTCGCACTGGCGGGAGGCGGTGATCGTCGGGGTGCTGTCGCCCGTCGCGTACCTGCTCGTGCTCTACGCGATGCGCATGGCGCCGATCAGCCTGGTCGCGCCCGCTCGGGAGGTGAGCATCGTGCTGGGCGGGCTCGCCGCCCTGCTCGTGCTGGACGAGCCGCACCCGGTCCGCCGCCTGGCCGGCTCGGTCGTGGTCCTGGCCGGGATCGCCGCGATTGCGGCCTCCTGACCGGGTGGGGTAGGGAAGAGGTATGGACGTGCTGAGCAGCCGGGTGCTGATCCACCCCCGCGACCCCGAGAAGACCACGGCGTTCTACCGGGACGTGCTCGGCCTGGCGATCTACCGCACGTTCCCCGGCGGCACCGTGTTCTTCACCGGCCAGGGCTACCTGGAGGTCGTCGGCCGCGGCGAGAAGGGCACCAGCCCGGACGTCGAGCTGTGGTTCCAGGTCCGCGACCTCGAGGCCACGCTCGACGAGCTGGCCCAGCGCGGGGTTCAGCCGGACCGCGAGGCGCGCCGGGAGCCGTGGGGCCTGGACGAGGCGCGCATCTCCGACCCGGACGGCACGTCGATCGTGCTGGTGGAGATCCCGCCGGACCATCCACTGCGGACGGACGTCAGGCCGCAGTGACACCCGCGCAGGGGGCGGACGGCGGTTTGATCGGCCGGGTTCGCGTCGCCGCCGATCCGGGGCGAGCGGCCGTGCGGGGCTGAATCCGCCGCGGTGCGGGGGCGTGTGGCTGGGTGGTGCTGTGGGGGTTCGTGCTGCCGCGGGTTGGAGGGCGGTAGCGGCCGTGCGGGGCTGAATCCGCTGCGGTGCGGGTG
>NZ_PQHY01000088.1:0-26072 GCF_003385175.1 Amycolatopsis ruanii | reverse complement strand
ACCCCCGGCACGCGCCCCCGGGGCGCGTCCACCGCACCGGATGCCCCCGCCACCCCTCCGCGCACGCCAGCGCCACACCGCTCCCCGCTCGGCTCCCACTCCCCACCGCGCGCCCATCGCGGAGCCCCGACATCAGCGCACCGCGAAGCCACCGCACGAAAAAGCCCCGCACGGCGTTCCGTGCGGGGCCTTTTCGCTTGTCGCTAGAGCGGCCGGAACCCGACCCGCTCCGCGTCGTCCGCCGTGCGGAACCACACCTCCGCCACCATGCGGTTGTACTGCGGCGAGTCCTCGGTGCAGTACCGCAGCGCGGTCACGCTCGCCTTGACCGTGAACTCCTCCGACGGCTTCCCGCCACCGGGCCGCGGCATCGCCGATCCCGGGCCGAACGGCCCCGGCGGCACGGAGCTGTCCCGCGGCGTCGGCTCGAACAGCGACCCGCTGCGGCCACCTTCCTCGGGCCGGATCGGCTCACGCCGTTCGACGGTCCGCATCGAGGGCTGCGGCGGGTCGAAGGCGTGCGCGGACCGCCGCGGCTGCCGTTTGGGCAGGACCTGGGTGGTCTCGGTGGCGGTCTCCTCGTCGGCGGGCTGCTCCGGCTCCCCGGCCCCGAACGCGTAAGCCGGCGGCTCCGGTTCCGCCGGGGCGAACGGCGTGAAGGCCGATCCGGACTCCTGCATCCGCTGCGGCTCGGGAGCATGATCGGGATCGAACAACGACCCCCGCTCCGGCTCGGGAGCCTCCTCCAGCCCGGGCGGGTCCTGCTGGAACAACGAGCCGCGCCCGGCAGCCTCCCCACCGTCGAACAGCGACGCACGCCCAGCCGACTGCTCCTGCTCGACCCCCGCCTGCTCGAACAACGAGCCACGCCCGGCAGCCGCCTCATCCCGATCGACCGCGCCGCCAACCTGCTCCTGCTCGAACAACGAGCCACGTCCGGCAGCCGCCTCGTCCCGATCGACCGCGCCGCCGACCTGCCCCGGCTCAAAACCCGCCGCACTCGACTGCGAGAACACCGAACCCCGGCCCTGCTCGGCTCCGCCCACCGGACCGTGCCCAGCCGCCTGGTCCGGCTCGGCCACCCCGCCGAACCCGGCGTCGGCCTCCGGCCGCGAGTGCCGCGCACCCCGCGCGGGCTCCGAGCCAGCGTCACCCCGCGCGTGCTCGCCCACGTACAGCGCCCCGCGCTCGGCGGCGTCGTCCGGCTCGCGGCCGAACGCGTTGAAGACCGTCGTCGCGCCGGCCTGCGGCTCCTCCGGCTCGAACAGCGAGTCGTCGTCGATCTCGGACCCCGGCTGGTACCCGGGCGACCGTCCGGCGAGGCTGTCGCGCTCCAGCCAGGACGGCCGCGCGTGGTGCTCCTCCGAGCCGGGGGTCTCCGCCAGTTCCTTCCGCGCGACCGGCGCCGACACCGGCTCGCGCTCCATCGTGCGCGTCGGCTGCGCGGCGGGCGCGCTCTGCGCGGCGAGGAGCCTGCGCTCCAGGTGCCGGCTTCTCGCCTGAGCGGGCCGGGCCAGGAACAACCAGGTCAGCAGCACCCCGACCACGAATGCCGCCGCGCTCCACAGCCAGACCTGTCCGAAAATGGACATCCGTGCTGCCCTTCCTTTCCTACCGCGCGGTTACCACTCTCAGTGACGCCGCGACGGCCCGCGCATGACGCGCCGACGCGATCTTTACCGCGTCCGCGCGACGAGGTAGTCCGCGACGGACTCGCACGCGTCCCTCGCGGGCCCGGCCGGCAGCGGAGCCAGCTCGGTCCTCGCCCGCTGAGCGTAGTCCGACAGGGTGACCATGGCGCGGTCCAGGCCGGTGGACGCCCGGAGCAGGGTCAGGGCCTCCTCGACCAGCTCGACCTTGGTGATCGGGCCGGCCAGCAGCTCGACCAGCCGCGGCTCGGTGTCCGGGTCGGCCAGCGCGTACAGCATCGGCAGCGTGCGCACGCCTTCCCGCAGGTCGGTGCCCGGCGTCTTGCCGGACTCGTGCGACGGCGAGGCGATGTCGATGATGTCGTCGGAGATCTGGAACGCGGTGCCGATGATCTCGCCGAACCGCTGCATCGCGAGGATCGCGTCGGGCTTGGCGCCGGACACCATCGCACCGAACCGGCCGGAGGTGGCGATCAGCGATCCGGTCTTCTGCGCGATCACGGTGAGGTAGTGGTCCACCGGGTCCTCGCCCTCGCCCGGCCCGACGGTCTCCCGCATCTGCCCGGTGACCAGCTCGCTGAACGTCTCGGCGAGGATGCGGGCGGCATCGGTGCCCAGGTCGGACACCAGCCGCGAGGCGTGCGCGAACAGGAAGTCGCCGGTCAGGATGGCGATGCTGTTGGTCCAGCGGGCGTTGACGCTGGGCGCGCCGCGCCGCATCGTCGCCTCGTCCATCACGTCGTCGTGGTACAGCGTGGCCAGGTGCACCAGCTCGACGGCCGCCGCGGCGATCACGACGTCGGAGTGGTTGCCCTCGCCGAACTCGCCCGCGAGCAGGGTCAGCAGCGGACGAAAACGTTTGCCACCCGCCTCGACCAGGTGCGACGCGGCGTCGTGGACGGCCTGCACCTCGCTGCGCGCGGTGTCGCGCAGCAGCTTCTCGACGTCGTCCAGGCCAGCGGCCAGCGTGCGCAGCAGCTGCTCGTCGGCGATCCGCAGGCCCACGCTCCCGCGCAGCTCCTCGATCGTGCTACCCCGGTGCCGCACTGACACGTTGTCCGCCCTCTCCGCACTTCACTGACCGGTCCTCACCAGCGTAATGGCTGCACCCGGGGCGTTCGTGCGCCCTCTGCGAACCACTCCGGTGATGCGCGTGACAACCCGCCCCACACCATCGGGTGAGGCAGCCCGCAGGCGCTCCTGACCAGCACTAACGTTCCCGTCGTGACCAGCGGGCGGGCCCAGAACACCATCGTCGCGGCGATCATGCTCGGGATGCTGCTGGCCGCGCTCGACCAGACGATCGTCTCCACCGCCCTGCCGACCATCGTGGCCGATCTCGGCGGCGCGAACCACCTGTCGTGGGTGGTCACGTCGTACCTGCTCGCCGAGACGATCATGACGGTGCTGATCGGCAAGTTCGGCGACCTCTTCGGGCGCAAGCGGGCGTTCCTGGCCAGCGTGGTGCTGTTCCTCGCCGGGTCGTTCCTGTGCGGGTGGGCCGACTCGATGGGGATGCTCGTCGCGTTCCGCGCGCTGCAGGGCCTGGGCGCGGGCGGGCTGATGGTGACCTCGGCCGCGGTCATCGCCGACGTCGTCCCGCTGCGGGAACGCGGCAAGTACCAGGGTGCGATCGGGGCGGTGTTCGGCGTTTCGACGGTGGCCGGGCCGCTGCTCGGCGGGCTGTTCGTGGACCACCTGAGCTGGCGGTGGGCGTTCTACGTGAACGTGCCGCTCGGGGTGCTGGTGATCCTCGTGGCCGTGGTCGCGCTGCCCACGGTCAAGGCGGCGGTCAAACCACGCATCGACTACCTGGGGATCGTTCTCATCGCGCTCGCCTCGACCGGTCTGACGCTGGTGACGAGCTGGGGCGGCACCGTGTACCCGTGGGCGTCGCCGATGATCATCGGGATGGCCATCGGCTCGGTCCTGCTGCTGGTCGCGTTCGTGCTGGTCGAGCTGCGGGCCGAGGAGCCGATGCTGCCGATGCGGCTGTTCCGCGGCCGGGTGTTCTCGGTGGCCGGCATCCTGAGTTTCGTCGTCGGGTTCGCCATGCTCGGCGGCATCACCTACCTGCCGACGTACCTGCAGCGGGTGCAGGGCGCGAGCGCGACCGAGTCGGGGCTGCGGATGCTGCCGCTGGTGGTCGGGATGATGATCACCGCGCTGGTCAGCGGCATCGTGATCAGCCGGACCGGGCGGTACCGCGTCTTCCCGATCGCCGGCTCGCTGGTGCTGGCGCTGGGCCTGTACCTGCTGTCGCACCTGAACACCACCACGAGCTTCTGGGTCACCTCGGCGTACATGATCGTGCTCGGGCTGGGGCTCGGGTGCACCATGCAGGTGCCCACGATCGTCGTGCAGAACACCGCCGACTACGCCGACCTCGGGGTGGCGACGTCGGGCGTGAGTTTCCTGCGGACGCTGGGCAGTTCCTTCGGCGTGGCGGTGTTCGGCACGATCTACGCGAACAACCTGCCGGCCCAGCCGTCCACGGAGTCCTATGTGGACGCGATCCACACGATGTTCCTGATCGCCTCGCCGATCGGCCTGCTCGCACTGCTCGTTGCGTTGTTCCTCGAGGAGGTCCCGCTGCGGGACAGCTCGAAGGCGCTGACGTCGGGCAACAACGGTGTCGGCGAGGGCTTCGCGATGCCCGGCTCCGGGGACTCGCGGCAGGAGCTGGAGAAGGCCGTGGCGACGGTGTGGTCGAAGCAGAAGACCGATCCGGGGCCGGAGATCCTGGCCCGGTCCGGGGTGCCGCTGAGCTACGCGCAGGCGTGGCTGATCGCGCAGATCTACCGCAACAGCGTGGACGACGGCGACGCGACGTTGCAGGACATCGCCGCGCAGACCGGTGTTCCCGCGGGGATCTTCGAACCGACCGCGCGCCAGCTCGTGGCCGCCGGGCAGCTCGCCGAGGCCGACGGGCACTTCACGTTCACCGGGCACGGCAGCGACACGTTCGCGCGGCTGGTCGGCGCGTGGCGGCTGTGGGTGCTGGACAACGTGGCGGGCCCGGAAGCCGCCGCCGGGCGTGACCTCACGGCCTGCGTGGACGAGATCGCGACCCAGCTGATCAGCAACGGCCGGTCACTGACGCGGCCGGGACGACACGCGGCGCCGGTCGCCTAGCACACGCATCCGACAAAAACGCCACCCCGGCGGGAAAACCCACGCGACTTGTCCACATCGCCCTCAACCATCCACAGAATCTCGTTCTGTTTCCCACTCCGTCGCCACACCGGGCATGCTCGAGACATCCCTCCCGAAAGGAGCCTCGAGAAATGACCGAACAGACCCTGCCCGGCCGCCGCACCCGCAACCAGACCACCCACCTGGCCCTGGCAGAGGCACGCGAGCACGGACTGGCCCGGCGGCACCTGCGCAAGCTGATGCGCCTGGCACACAACAAACCCTGCCACTGCACCGAAGTACACCGACACACGTGTTCTTACCCCGACGTAGTGCACGCGCTGAATCCCACACGCACAACGGCCGACTCAGGTTGATCACCTACGCCGGAGGTGCCCCGGCAGCATCAAGCTCGAGCGGAGGCGCACGAGCGCGGACTGGCCCGCCGACACCGACACAAGCCCGATGCGCCTAGCGCACAACCAACCCTGCCACTGCGCCGAAGTACACCGGCACACGTGTTCCTATCCGGACGTGGTGCGAGCGCTGGATACGACCTGACCCGAAACGCGGAAGTGCCCTCCGCCCGGGATGGGCGAAGGGCACTTCCGAACAGCGTGGTCGTCAGAAGGCGAAGGCGCCCGCTCCCGCCCAGTCGAGCGCGAAGGCGGGGGCGACACCGAGCAGCAGGGTGATGATCACGCCGAGCGTGATCGCCGCCGTGGTGAACGCGCCCGGCACCGTCACCGTCGGGCCGTCGGGGGCCGGCTTGCTGAAGTACATCAGCACGACCACCCGCAGGTAGAAGAACGCCGCGACGGCGCTGAACACCAGCGCGATCACCACCAGCGGCGCCATGCCGTCCCGCAGCGCCGCCGAGAACACGACGAACTTGCCGACGAACCCGCTGGTGAGCGGGATCCCGGCCAGAGCGAGCAGGAGGAAGGTGAACACCCCGGCCAGCACGGGCGACCGCTTGGCCAGGCCGGCCCACGCCGACAGGTGCGTGGCCTCGCCCTTGGCGTCACGCACGAGCGAGACCACCCCGAACGCGGCGAGCGTGGTGAAGCCGTAGGCCAGCAGGTAGAACAGCGTGCCGGACAGGCCCTGGTCGGTCATCGCGAGCGTGCCGACGAGCAGGAAGCCGGCGTGCGCGATGGACGAGTAGGCGATCATGCGCTTGACGTCGGTCTGGGTGAGGCCGAGCACGGCGCCGATCGCCATGGAGATGATCGCGACCGCCCACAGCACGCCGCGCCACTCCCAGCTGGTCGACTCGAACCCGACGGTCAGCACGCGCAGGATGCCGCCGAACGCGGCGACCTTGGTGCAGGCCGCCATGAACCCGGTGACCGGGGTCGGCGCGCCCTGGTAGACGTCCGGCGTCCAGGTGTGGAACGGGCCGACCGAACCCTTGAACAGCAACCCGACCACGAGGAGGCCCATGCCCGCGAACAGCAGCATGTCCGAACGGTCCGAGCCGGCCGCGGCATTGGCGATGTCGGCCAGCTTGACCGAACCCGCGTAGCCGTACAGCAACGCGAGCCCGTAGAGGAAGAACGCCGACGAGAACGCCCCGAGGAGGAAGTACTTGACCGCCGCCTCTTGCGACAACAGGCGCCGGCGCCGGGCCAGTCCGCACATCAGGTACAGCGGCAGGCTCAGCACCTCGAGCGCGATGAACATGGTGAGCAGGTCGTTGGCCGCGCAGAACGTCATCATCCCGCCCAGCGCGAACAGCGCCAGCGGGAAGACCTCGGTCTGCATCCCGGTCGAGCCGACCTGGGCCCGGTCCTGCACCGTGCCCGGCCGGATGGCGGCCTGCGCCACGAAGGCGCCGCCCGGCTCCACCGAGCGGTCCGCGATCAGCAGGATCGCGGGCAGCGCGAGGGCGAGCAGGGTGCCCCACAGGAACAGGGCGGGCTTGTCGACCGACACCGCGCCGCTGAGGGTGGTCAGACCCTTGACCGGCGAACCGCTGACGTACACGGCCAGCGCGACGCCGGCGGCGGCCAGCCCGGTCAGGCTGAGCAACACCTGCGACGGCCACCGCATGTGCCGGGGCAGGAACGCCTCGAACAGCACGCTGACGCACGCCGCGCCGAGCACGATCAGCACCGGCAGGATCGCGTCGTACGCGATCTGCGGTGCGGTGATTTGCCCTTGCTGGGCCAGAATCCCGAGCATTTCACTGGCCTCCGTTGAGTGCGGAAAGCGTCGCGTCGACCGACGGGGTCACCGTGTCCAGCACGGGTTGGGGGAAGAAGCCGAGCCCGATGATCAGCACGACCATCGGCACCAGGACCGCCAGCTCCCGGCCGCCGAGGTCCCGGATCGTCTTCCGGGCGCCCAGCTCGGGGCCGATCGCGGTGCCCGGGCCGCCCCCGGCGCCGACCAGCGCGGTCCCCCGCACCGGGCCGGTCATCAGGCGCTGGTACAGCCAGAGCACGTAGGCCGCGGCGAGCACCATGCCGACGGTGGCGAGGGTCGCGAACACCGGCTGGGTCTCGAAGGCGCCCAGCAGCACCAGGAACTCACTGACGAACGAGTTGGTACCCGGGAGGGACAAAGTGGACAGACCCGCGATGAGCAGCATGCCGCCGAGCAGTGGCGTCAGCTTGAACATACCGCCGTAGTCGGAGATCCGGGTGGACCCGCCGCGCGCGATCACCAGGCCCAGCACCACGATCAGCATGCCGGTCGCGAGGCTGTGGTTGAGCATGTAGGTCACCGCGCCGACGGCCGCCTGCTGGGTGAAGGCGAAGATGCCCAGCGCGATGAACCCGAAGTGGGCGATCGAGACGTAGGCGACGAAGCGTTTCATGTCCTGCTGCCCGGCGGCGAGGATCGAGCCGTAGAGCACGCCGATCACGGCGAGCACCAGCACCAGCGGCGCCAGGTCCTTGCTCGCCTCGGGGAACATCGGCAGGCAGTAGCGCAGGAAACCGAACGTGCCGACCTTGTCCAGCACGCCGACCAGCAGCACGGCGACGCCGATGGGCGCCTCCCCGGCCGCGTCGGGCAGCCAGGTGTGGAACGGCACGAGCGGCGCCTTGATCGCGAACGCCAGGAAGAACCCGAGGAACAGCCAGATCTGGGTGCTCGTGGGCGCGTCCCGCACCACCGTGACCAGCGTCGCCCAGTCGAAGGTGCCGTTGCCCAGCTCGTCGGCGGCGAGCGAGTAGGCCCCGATCGCCGAGGCCAGCATGATCAGACCGCCGAGGAAGGAGTACAGGAAGAACTTGACCGCCGCGTACTGCCGGTTCGCGCCGCCGTAGCCGCCGATGAGGAAGTACATCGGGATCAGCATGATCTCGAACAGCACGTAGAAGAGGAACACGTCGGTGGCGGCGAACACCGCGATGGTGATGGCCTCCTGCACCAGGATCAGCGCGAGGAAACCACCCGCGCTGCGGTCCTGCGGCAGCTTGTCCGCCGTGCCCAGGGCGCCGATGACGATCGGCACCAGGAACGCGATAACGGCGATCATCACCAGGGCGATGCCGTCGATGCCGAAGGAGATGTGCACGCCGAAGCTCGGGATCCAGTCCATCGAGCTGGTGTGCTGCAGGCGGGCGCCGTCCGGCTGGTAGGTCGCCCACGTCGGGATGATCATCGCCAGCTCGACGAGGGCGAACACCACCGCGGCGACGGTGGCGAGCCGATCGTTGCGGCGCAGCCCGGTGACGACGCACGCGCCGACCAGCGGCCAGAGGATGAGGGCCAGTACCCAGGTCATGAGAACCTCACCATCAGCAGTGCGGCGACGAGGACGAACGAGCCGGCCAGCATCGACAGGGCGTACGAGCGGACGAAGCCGGTCTGCAGTCTGCGCAGCCTCCCGGACCCGCCACCGAGGGCGGCGGCCAGGCCGTTGACGGCGCCGTCGACGCCACGGCTGTCGAGGTAGACCGAGAACCGGGTGAGCCACATGCCCGGGGTCGCGACCAGTGCCTCGTTGACCGCGTTGCCGTACAGGTCCTTGCGGGCCGCCTTGACGACGGCGGAGACGTTCTCCGGCCGCTCGACCGGGGTGTCCCGGCGCCCGACGACGAGCCAGGCGAGCAGCACGCCGAGCGCGGACAGGGCGACCGTGATCCACGGGATGAGCGCGTGCGGGATCGCGGTGTGCTCGGCCTCGCCGAGTTCACCCAGTGCCGGGGCGAGCCATTCGGAGAGGCGGTCGCCGAGGGCGAAGAACGCGCCGGCGCCGAGCGAGCCCCCGGCCAGCACGATCATCGGCACGGTCATCACCGGCGGCGACTCGTGCGGGTGGAACTCCTTGCCCTCGGCGGTGCGCAGGTCCCGCCAGCGTTCCTTGCCGAAGAAGGTGAGCAGCATCAGCCGGGTCATGTAGAACGCGGTCAGCGCGGCGCCGAGCATCGCGGCGAGGCCGAACACCCAGCCGCGCCAGCCCTCCTGACCGAAGGCGGCCTCGATGATCGCGTCCTTGGAGAAGTAACCCGACAGGAAGGGGAACCCGATGAGCGCCAGGTAACCGAGCCCGAAGGTGACGAACGTGATCGGCATGTGCCGGTACAGGCCGCCGAACTTGCGCATGTCGACCTCGTCGTTCATGCCGTGCATGACCGACCCGGCGCCGAGGAACAGGCCGGCCTTGAAGAAGCCGTGCGTGAGCAGGTGCATGATGCCGAGCGCGTAGCCGAACGGCCCGAGCCCGACGGCCAGCATCATGTAGCCGATCTGGCTGACCGTCGAGTACGCGAGCACCTTCTTGATGTCGTCGTAGGCGCAGCCGATGATGCACCCGATCAGCAGGGTTATCGCGCCGACGAGGGTGACGATCAGCCGGCCCGTCTCGGTCTCGTTGTAGATCGGGTTGGCGCGCGCCACCAGGTACACGCCGGCGGTGACCATGGTGGCGGCGTGGATCAGGGCCGACACCGGGGTCGGGCCTTCCATGGCGTCCGGGAGCCACGCCTGGAGCGGGAACTGGCCGGACTTACCGCACGCGCCGAGGAGCAGCAGGATCGCGATGGCGGTGATCACGGCCGGCGGTGCGTCGCCGATGCGGTCGAACACGCCCGCGTAGGTGACCGTGCCGAGGTACTTGAACATCAGGAAGATCGCGAGCGCGAGCCCGACGTCACCGACGCGGTTCATCAGGAACGCCTTCTTCGCGGCGGTCGCCGCGGACGGGCGGTCCGAGTACCAGCCGATGAGCAGGTACGACGCCAGGCCGACGCCCTCCCAGCCGAGGTAGAGCGTCACGAAGTTGTTGCCCAGCACCAGAACCAGCATGGAGGCCACGAAGAGGTTCAGGTAGCCAAAAAATCGACGCCGAGCGACGTCCTCTTTCATGTAGCCGATCGAGTAGATGTGGATCAGCGCGCCCACACCGGTGATCAGCAGGATGAAGACGAGCGAGAGCGCGTCGATCCGCAGGCCGAAGTCGATCTGGAGGTCACCGACGCCGATCCAGGTGAACATCCTGGTGTCGGTCACGTGCCCGTCGCTGCCGAAGAACAGCACCAGGCCGTACACGAACGACGCGATGACGGTCGCGCAGCCGAGCAGGTGTCCCCAGCGGTCGGTGCGCCTGCCCCCGGCCAGCAGGACGAGCGCGCCGAGGGCCGGGAACGCGACCAGCAGCCACGATGATGCGATCACTCTCGAGCTCCTAGTACTTGAGCAGGTTGGTGTCGTCGACCGAGGCCGACCGGCGGGTCCGGAAGATGGCCATGATGACCGCCAGCCCGACGACGACCTCGGCGGCGGCGACGACCATCACGAAGAACGCCATCACCTGGCCGTCGAGCCCGCCGTTGATGCGGGAGAACGTGACCAGGGAGAGGTTCACGGCGTTGAGCATCAGCTCGATGCACATGAACACGACGATGGCGTTGCGCCGCACCAGCACGCCGACCGCGCCGATGGCGAACAGCAGGGCCGAGAGCAGCAGGTAGTAGGTGGGGGTCATTCCTCGTCACCCTTCCCGACCAGCGCGTGGGCGTCGGGCTGCGGTTCGGTGCCCTCGACCTGCTTGCGCTCGGCTTCGAGGCGGGCCGTGGGCGTGGACTCGATGATCGTGGACAGCGACTCGGGCGCGACCGAGCCGTCGGGCAGGATCGCGGGGGTCGTGACCGAGTGGGAGGTGGCGAACACACCGGGCCCCGGCTTGGGCGAAATGCGTTCGTACTCGCCGCGGAACCGGGCCTCGACGAGTTCCTTCTGCGAGCGGCGGCCGCGCTTCTCGGTGAAGGCGAGCACCATGGCTCCCAGCGCCGCGGTGATCAGCAGCGCCGAGGTGAGCTCGAAGGGGAACAGGTAGTCGGTGAAGATGAGGCGGCCGAGGCCACCGGCGTTGCCGTCCGGCGCGGGCGCCGGGGTGACGTTGGCGAGTGCCCGGGTGAGCGCGGTGGCCATCAACCCGGCGATGCCGACGCCGAGGATGCCGCCCCACAGGCGCTGCCCCCGCAGCACCTCGACGACGGAGTCGGAACTCTCGCGGCCCACGAGCATCAGCACGAACAGGAACAGCATCATGATCGCGCCGGTGTAGACGATGATCTGGGTGAACCCGAGGAACGGCGCCCGCTGGACCATGTAGAGGATGCCCAGCGAGAACATCGTGAGGGCCAGGAAGAGCGCCGAGTGAACCGCATTGCGCGCGAAGATGAGCCCGAGGGCGCCCAGAAGGGCCACCGGACCGAGAATCCAGAACGCGATGGCCTCCCCGGTGGAGACCACCTCGGCGGCCTGTGCCAGCACCATCACCGCACCTCCCCTCGAACGGCCCCCGGCCACTGGCCGAGGCTTGCGGATGAGGATGTCGTCCTGACCGCCACCACCCGGTGGAGACCGTCGGCGCGACCCGGTGGGGTCGGGTGCGGCAACTGGTCACCGGAGACCGGCAACGCCGGGGGGGTCATTGGATTGCCTCCTCGCGGGAGGTTTCTACCGTTTCGCCCGGTGGGACGCCTCTGCCGCGGGCCAACTCGGGGCCGTGCACGTAGTAGTCCTGCTCGTCGTCGCCCAGGCGCATGGGGTGTGGGGGTTGCTCCATGCCCGGCAGGAGCGGCGCCAGCAGGTCCTCCTTGGTCCAGATCAGCTTCTGGCGGTCGTCGTCCGCCATCTCGTAGAAGTTGATCATCGTCAGGGAGCGGGTGGGGCACGCCTCGACGCACAGGCCGCAGCCGATGCACCTCAGGTAGTTGATCTGGTAGTCCTTGCCGTACCGCTCGCCGGGCGAGTACCGGGCGTCCTCGGTGTTGTCGCCGCCCTCGACGAAGATCGCGTCCGCCGGGCACGCCCACGCGCACAACTCGCAGCCGACGCACTTCTCCAGCCCGTCCGGGTGCCGGTTGAGCTGGTGCCGCCCGTGGTAGCGCGGCGCGGCCGGGGCGCCGATCTCCGGGTACTCCTCCGTCGCCACCTTCTTGAACATCGTGCCGAACGTGACGCCGAAACCCTTGATGGGGTCAAACAGTCCCATCGGAACCCTCCTTCCCGGCGCCCACCTGGGCAGGCTCCGAAGTACGACCCGCCACCCGGCGCCGGCGCTTCCCGGCGCCCCGCTCGGGCACCTCGGGCACACGCAAATCCAGCGGTGGCAACGGGAAGCCGCCACCGGTCACCGGCACCGAACCGTCGCCGGTCTGCTTCTTCTCGGGCACCAGCAGCGCGATCGCCACCGCGACCACCACCACGATCGCCCCGCCGATCAGGATCTGGCCCGTCGACAGCCCGCCGTTGTTCCGGATCGCCCGGATCGACGCGATGATCACGATCCACACCAGGTTCGCCGGCACCAGGACCTTCCAGCCCAGCTGCATGAACTGGTCGTAGCGGAACCGCGGCAGCGTCCCCCGCAGCCAGATGAACCCGAACAGCAACGCGAACAGCTTCACCGTGAACCAGATCAGCGGCAGCCACCCCTGGTTCAGCGGCGAATCCAGCCCGACGAACGGGAACATCCAGCCGCCCAGGAACAGCGTCGTCGCGAACGCCGAGACGATCACCATGTTCACGTACTCGGCGAGGAAGAACATCGCGAACTTCATCGACGAGTACTCGGTGTGGAACCCGCCGACCAGCTCCGACTCCGCCTCCGGCAGGTCGAACGGCGCCCGGTTCGTCTCACCCACCATCGAGATCAGGTAGATCACGAAACTCGGCAGCAGCAGGTAGAAGTACCAGCCGCGGGCCTGCGCGTCGACGATCGCACCGGTCGCCATCGACTGCGAGTACAGCACCACGCCGACGATCGACAGGCCCATCGCGATCTCGTACGAGATCACCTGCGCCGCCGACCGCAGCCCGCCGAGCAGCGGGTACGGCGACCCGGACGACCACCCGGCCAGCACGATCCCGTACACGCCCACCGACGAGCAGGCCAGGATCAGCAGCACCCCGACCGGCAGGTCGACCAGCTGCAGCACGGTCTGCTCACCGAAGATCGACACCCGCGGCCCGAACGGGATCGCGGCCAGCGCGATCAACGCGGGCACCGCGGACAGCACCGGCGCCAGGAAGTACACCTTCCGGTCGGCGCCGTCCGGGATGATCTGCTCCTTGAACGGCAGCTTGATCGCGTCCGCCAGCGACTGGAAGTAGCCGCCGGGGCCGACGCGGTTCGGACCGGGCCGGTTCTGCATCCGGCCGATCGCCTTGCGCTCCCACACGATGAGGAAGATCGTCAGGAGCGGCCCGATCAGCAGGACCACGACCGTCTTGAGCAGGATCAGCCACCACGGGTCGTCCGCGAGCAGCTCGGCACGGGTCATCTGATCCGGCGCCTGCAGCAGCAACGGTGTCATCGCCGCACTCCCTCGATGTTGACGACCGCCCCGTGCCCGGCGCCGAGTGTCTTCCGCAGCCGCGAGCCGTCGGAGTTGCCCGGCAGCCACACGACGTCGTCGGGCAGGTCGGCGACCTCGACCGGCAGCGTGATCGCACCCCGCTCGGTGGAGACCGTGACCTCGTCACCGAGCTCGGCCGCGGTCTTCGCCGACACCCGCGCCACCACGCGCCGCGCGGTGCCCGCCAGGTGCGGCTCGTCCACCTGCAGCGAGCCCTCGTCCAGCAGCTGCCGCCAGCTCGCCAGCCGCGCCTGTCCCGGCCCGACCTCGGCGGCGGCACGCGCGGCTCCGGACTCCCAGAACTTGCCGTGCGCGGCGCCCGACGAGCCCAGCCGGGCGAAGTCGGCGTACGCGGCCGCCGGGGTCTGCGTGAACAGGTCGGCGTCCATCTCGACGGCGAGCGTGTCCAGCACCCGGCAGTCCGGCAGGGCGCCGGTGCCTTCGAGCGTCGCGTCGAACACGCGGCGCCGGCCCTCCCAGTTCACGAAGCTGCCGGACTTCTCGACCACCGGCGCGATCGGCAGGACCACGTCCGCGTGCTCGGTCACCGTGCTCGCCCGCATCTCCAGGCTCACCACGAACTCCGCCCGCGACAGCGCCCGCCGCGCCAGCTCCGGGTCCGGCAGGTCGTCCAGGTCGACCCCGCCGACGACCACGCCGGACAGGTACCCGCCGGCCAGCGCGCCGATGATGTCGTTCGTGTCGCGCCCCGGCTCGGCCGGCACCGGGGCGCCCCACACCGCCTCGACCTCGGCCCGTGCCGCGTCGTCGGTGACCGGGCGGCCGCCGGGCAGCAGCGACGGTGCGGCGCCGGCCTCCAGCGCGCCGCGCTCACCGGCCCGGCGCGGGATCCAGGCGACCTTCGCGCCGGTCCGCGCCGCCAGCCGCCGCACCGCGGCGAACAGGCCCGGCACCTCGGCCGCCCGCTCCCCGACCAGTACGACCGCGCCGTCGGCGCCCAGCGCCGACTCGACGTCCGGCGCGTGCTCCGGGATGCCGTCCAGCGCGGCGGCCTCCGACCCGGGCACGCAGGCCAGCAGCTCGCCGGACGTCTTGCGCACCGACGGCGTCGTCCACTGTCCCAAGTGGACCACGCGGGTGCGCTTCTTGCGGGCGGCCTTGCGCAGCCGGAGGAAGACGATCGGCGCCTCCTCCTCGGGCTCGAACGCCACGCACAGCACCGTCGGCGCGTTCTCGATCGCCCCGAACGTCACGCCGTGCTCCGGCGTCGTGCCCGCCACCTCGGCGGCGAGGAAGTCCAGCTCCTCCGGCGAGTGCGCCCGCGCCCGGAAGTCGATGTCGTTGGTGCGCAACGCGACCCGCGCGAACTTCGCGTAGGAGTAGGCGTCCTCCAGGGTCAGCCGGCCACCCGCGAGCACCGCGGCGCCGCGGCTGTCCCGCGCCTTCGCCAGTCCCTCGGCGGCGACGCGCAGCGCCTCCGTCCACGGCGCTTCCCGCAGCTCACCGGAGGCGTCGCGCACCAGCGGCCGCCGGATCCGGTCGGCCGCCGTGGCGTACCGGAACGCGAAGCGGCCCTTGTCGCAGATCCACTCCTCGTTGACCTCGGGGTCGTTGGCGGCGAGCTTGCGCATCACCTTGCCGCGCCGGTAGTCGGTGCGTTCGGCGCAGCCGGACGAGCAGTGCTCGCACACGCTCGGCGCGGACACCAGGTCGAACGGCCGCGACCGGAACCGGTACTGCGCGCTGGTCAGCGCCCCGACCGGGCAGATCTGGATGGTGTTGCCGGAGAAGTACGACTGGAACGGCGCGCCCGACGACGTGCGCGAGGCGAGGTCGAACACGTCCGCGGTCTCCGCCGTGCCGATCTGCTGGTGCGCGCCACGCTCCAGCAGGTCGATGAACGGGTCGCCGGCGATCTGCGCGGAGAACCGCGTGCACCGCTGGCACAGCACGCACCGCTCGCGGTCGAGCAGCACCTGCGTCGAGATCGGCAGCGGCTTCGGGAAGGTGCGCTTGGTGTCGCGGAACCGCGAGTCGGCGCGGCCGTGGGCCATCGCCTGGTTCTGCAGCGGGCACTCGCCGCCCTTGTCGCACACCGGGCAGTCCAGCGGGTGGTTGATGAGCAGCAGCTCCATCACGCCCTGCTGGGCCTTGTCCGCGACCGGCGAGGTCAGCTGCGTCTTGACGACCATCCCGTCGGCGACGGTCATCGTGCACGACGCCTGCGGTTTCGGCATCGGCCGCCCGCCCATCTCGACCTCGACCAGGCACTGGCGGCAGGCCCCGGCCGGGTCGAGCAGCGGGTGGTCGCAGAACCGCGGGATCACCGTGCCGAGCCGCTCCGCGGTGCGGATCAGCAGCTCACCCTTGGGCGCGATGACCTCCTCGCCGTCGATGGTCAGCTTCACGTGCCCCTCGGGCACCGGCGTCTCGGTCTTGGGGTTCTCTGGCGCGATCGTCATGCCTGTGCTCCCACCAACTCGCGCTTGTTGCTCTCGCACAGGGCGAGGAATTCGTCGCGGAAGTACTTGATCCCGCTGGTGATCGGGCTGACCGCGCCGTCACCGAGGGCGCAGAACGACCGGCCCAGGATGTTGTCGCAGACGTCCAGCAGCGTGTCGATGTCCTCGGCGGTGCCCCGCCCCTCGACCATCCGCTCCAGGATCTGCGCCAGCCAGTACGTGCCCTCGCGGCACGGCGTGCACTTGCCGCACGACTCGTGCTCGTAGAACTTCGTCCACTTCATCACGGCCCACGGGACCGACACGGTCTCGTTGAACACCTGCACCGCGGTGGTGCCGAGCATCGACCCGGCCTCCGCGGCGCCCTCGAAGTCGAGCGGGATGTCCAGGTGCTCGGCGGTGAACATCGGCGTGGACGACCCGCCCGGCGTCCAGAACTTGAGCGGGATGCCGTCCTTCATGCCGCCGCACAGTTCCAGCAGCTCGCGCAGGGTCGTGCCGAGCGGCGCCTCGTACTGGCCCGGCTTCTCGACGTGCCCGGAGATCGAGTAGATCTTCGGGCCCGGCGACTTCTCCCGGCCCATCTTGCGGAACCAGTCGGCGCCGCCGTTGACGATGAACGGAACGCTCGCGATGGTCTCGACGTTGTTCACCGTGGTCGGCGCCGCGTAGAGACCGGCGGCCGCGGGGAACGGCGGCTTGAGCCGCGGCTGGCCGCGGCGGCCCTCCAGCGAGTCGAGCAGCGCGGTCTCCTCACCGCAGATGTACGCGCCCGCCCCGGCGTGCACGGTGATGTCCAGGTCGAACCCGGACCCGAGGATGTCGCGGCCCAGGTACCCGGCGCGGTAGGCCTCGCGCACGGCCGCGTTGAGCCGCCGGTACGGGTGCAGCGCCTCGCCGCGCACGTAGATGAAGCAGTGGTGCGACCGCATCGCGTAGGCGGCGATGATGCAGCCTTCGATCAGCGAGTGCGGGTCGGCCATCATCAGCGGGATGTCCTTGCAGGTCCCCGGCTCGCCCTCGTCGGCGTTGATCACGAGATAGTGCGGCTTGTCCTCGTTGGGCGGCATGAACGACCACTTCACGCCGGCGGGGAAGCCCGCACCGCCGCGGCCGCGCAGACCGGAGTCCTTGACCAGCTGCACCAGCTGCTCGGGCGTGCCACGTAACGCCTTGCGCAGCGCGGTGTAGCCCTCCAGCTGTTCGTAGGTGGACAGTCGCCAGGAGTTGGGAGACAGCCAGCGCTTGGTGAGTACCGGCGTCAGCGGGTCGCTCATTTCTTTTCCACCTCCGGCAACGGCACGTCGTCCGCCATGACCGGGGCGGTCCAGCCCCGCTCCTGGGCGATCCGCGCACCCATCAGGGTCTCCGGCGCCTGGGACGGTCCGTCCACCTGCGCCCGGTAGGTCTCTTCGTCCTCCGGGAAGAACCCGGCCAGCTGCAACTCGGCGCTCTTGAAGTCGCCCAGCGGCGCGCCCCGCGACGGTTGCGGCTTCTCGCCGCGCCGCAACGCGTCGACCAGTTCCACCGCGCTGTCCGGCGTCTGCTTGTCGTAGTACTCGTAGTTGACCTGCAACACCGGCGCGAGGTCGCAGGCCGCCAGGCACTCGGCGTGCTCCAGCGTGATCGAGCCCGGCTCACCGGGCGTGCCCGCGGTTTCCTCGTGCCCCAGCGGTTTCCCGTCCTCGCCCAGGTGTTCCTGCAGCGTGCGGTAGATCGCGTCGCCACCGAGCGCGGCGCACAGCGTGTTCGTGCACACGCTCACCAGGTGCTCGCCGCACGGCTTGCGCTTGTACATCGTGTAGAACGTGACGACCGCGCTGACCTCGGCCTCGGACAGCCCGAGCTGCTCCGCGCAGAACGTCACGCCCTCCTGGCTGACGAACCCCTGCACCGACTGCACCAGGTGCAGCATCGGCAGCAGCGCCGACCGGGACTGCGGGTAGCGGGCCATCAGCTCCTGCGCCTTGGCCACGGTGTCCGCGTCGAACGTTTCCTTAGCTGTGGTCATCGATCCACTCCGCCCATGACCGGGTCCACCGACGCGACCGCCGCGATCACGTCGGCCACCAGGCCGCCCTCTGACATCGCCGGCAGGGACTGCAGGTTGACGAAACTCGGTTCCCGGACGTGCACGCGCATCGGCCGGGTGCCGCCGTCGGAGACGAGGTGGAAGCCCAGCTCGCCGCGCGGCGACTCGACCGTGGAGTACACCTGGCCGGGCGGCACCTTGAAGCCCTCGGTGACCAGCTTGAAGTGGTGGATCAGCGACTCCATCGACTGGCCCATGATCTTGCGGACGTGCTCCAGCGAGTTGCCCATGCCGTCGCTGGAGATCGACAGCTGCGCGGGCCAGGCGACCTTCTTGTCCTCCACCATGACCGGGCCCGGCTCGATCATCTTCAGGCACTGCCGGATGATCCGCAGCGACTGGTGCATCTCCTCGACCCGGCACAGGTACCGGCCCCAGCAGTCGGCCTCGGTCGAGGTCGGCACGTCGAACTCGAACTCGTCGTAGCGCGAGTACGGCTGGATCTTGCGCAGGTCCCACGGCAGGCCCGCGGACCGCAGCACCGGGCCGGTGACGCCGAGCGCGAGGCACGCGTCCACCGGCAGGTACCCGACGCCCTTGAGCCGGTTGCGCCAGATCGGCTGGCCGGTGAACAGCTTGTCGTACAGGGGAAGGCGCTCGTCCATCACCTTGACGAACTCGCCGACCTTCTCCTTCCAGTCGGCCGGCAGGTCCTGCGCGATCCCGCCGGGGCGGATGAACGCGTGGTTCATGCGCAGCCCGGTCAGGTACTCCAGCAGGTGCAGCACCTCTTCGCGCTCGCGGAACCCGAAGGTCATCGCGGTGGTGGCGCCCAGCTCCATGCCGCCGGTGGCGATGTAGACCAGGTGCGAGCCGATGCGGTTGATCTCGCAGAGCATGACGCGGATCAGCTCGGCCCGGCGCGGGGCCTGGATGCCGAGCAGCTTCTCCACGCCCAGGCAGTAGCCCAGCTCGTTGAACAGCGGGGACAGGTAGTCCATGCGCGTCACGAACGTGACGCCCTGGGTCCAGGTCCGGTACTCGCAGTTCTTCTCGATGCCGGTGTGCAGGTAGCCGATGACCGACCGCAGCTGGGTGACCGTCTCGCCCTCCAGCTCCAGCACGAGCCGGAGCACGCCGTGCGTGGACGGGTGCTGCGGGCCCATGTTGATGACGATCCGCTCGTCGTGCTGGGCGTCCTCCAGCACGTCGTCCCAGTCACCGCCGCTGACGTGGTAGATGCGGCCTTCGGTGGTGTCCCGGGATTCGGCGTACTCGGCGGTGCTGTCCGCGCTGTCGCGGCCCGGGTCCGAGGTGTCCGTGCCGGTGCTGACGTCCGAGAGTCGTTCCGTCGTCACGAGTACGACCTCCGCTGATCGGGGGGCGGGATCTCCGCGCCCTTGTACTCCACCGGGATCCCGCCGAGCGGGTAGTCCTTGCGCTGCGGGTGACCGTCCCAGTCGTCCGGCATCAGGATCCGGGTCAGGGCCGGGTGGCCGTCGTAGACGATGCCGAACAGGTCCCACGCCTCGCGTTCCTGCCAGTCGGCGGTCGGGTAGACCGCCACGATGGACGGGATGTGCGCGTCCTCGATGTCGACGGCGACCTCCAGCCGGATGCGCCGGCGGTAGGTCATCGACGTCAGGTGGTACACCGAGTGCAGCCGCTGCGGCACGTCCGGCCCGTAGTCCACACCGGACACCGAGCTGCACAGCTCGAACCGCAGCCCGGCGTCGTCGCGCAGGATGCGGCACATCGCGACGAGGTGCGCGCGGTCGACGTAGAGGGTGATCTCGCCGCGGTCGACGGTCACCTGGTGCACCGCCTCGGCCGGCACGTCGTTCTCGGCCAGCGCGGCGAAGAACTGGTCGGCGAACTCGTCGAACCAGCCGCCGTAGGGCCGTTCCGCCGGTGCCGGCAGGTAAGCCGGCAGCCGCAGCCCGCCGTAGCCGGAGGTGTCGCCGCTGTCGGAGACGCCGAACATGCCGCGGCGCTCGCGGCCGGCGACGATCGGTTGCGCCGGGCGCGGGCCACTCGGCTCCAGGCCGGTGTCCTGACGCTGGGCGCTGGACTGTTCGCCGCCGGTCTCGGGGTTCTCTTCAGCCATGCCGCATCACTTCTTCGCGTACTTGATCGACGACGGGATCAGCTCGGTCTGGTGCCCGGCCAGTGCCGCGGCGCGACGCGGCCCGAGCGGCTCGTCCTGGATCTTGGCGTGCAGCTTGAGGATCGCGTCGAGCAGCATCTCCGGGCGGGGCGGGCAGCCCGGCAGGTACATGTCGACCGGCACGATGTGGTCCACGCCCTGCACGACGGCGTAGTTGTTGAACATGCCGCCGGAGGAGGCGCAGACGCCCATCGCGAGCACCCACTTCGGCTCGGCCATCTGGTCGTAGATCTGACGCAGGACCGGGGCCATCTTCTGGGTGACCCGCCCGGCGACGATCATCAGGTCGGCCTGGCGCGGGGTCGCGGAGAAGCGCTCCATGCCGAAGCGGGCGATGTCGTAGCGGGAGCCGCCGACGGTCATCATCTCGATCGCGCAGCAGGCGAGCCCGAAGGTGGCCGGCCACAGCGAGTTCTTGCGCGCCCAGTTGACCAGCTTCTCCAGGCTGGCCAGCAGGATGCCGTTGGGGAGCTGCTCTTCGAGTCCCATGACGTCCCTCCCCTAGTTCCAGTCGAGCCCGCCGCGACGCCAGACGTAGGCGTAGGCGAAGCCGACGGTCGCGATGAACAAGACGATCTCCACCAGGCCGAACAGGCCGAGCGCGTCCGCCGAGACGGCGAACGGGTAGAGGAAGACCATTTCGATGTCGAACAGGATGAACAGCATCGCGGTGATGTAGTAGGCGACCGGCATGCGGCCGCCGCCCACCAGCGGCTGCGGGGACGGTTCGATCCCGCACTCGTAGGCCATCTGCTTCGCCCGGTTGTACCGGCGCGGGCCCACCAGCGGGCCGAGCAGCACGGAGAACACCGCGAACCCCGCGGCGAGGACGAACAACAGGACCAGCGGCAGGTACATCTCCAGCCCCGGGGACGAGGCCGCCTGCGCGAGGGGGAACTGCGACATCAGCACGGTGATTGCCGTCCTTTCCGCGCCGTTGCGAACGTGCCGCTTGTGAAACTGTTCACAATCTCCCGTGCGGGGTTGTGAAGCGGTTCACAAAGCATAGGGGCAGTGTAGGACGTGGCTCACATTGTTGTCGCGGGGTGTTTCGGGTAAGGCGAACCTAACCAAAGGATGCCCTGGTGGGCGGCCATAAGCCCGAGACCTGCACGAAAAGGATCTTCCCGATCACGCAACGCGAAAGACGTGTGACGTAACCCACGGTGAGCGGGCGCAACCAGGCCCGGTTGCGAGTCAGATCACGCGTCCGGACATGTGACGGAGGTCATCCGACGCGCCGCGGCACGCACTCGCGCGCGAACGCGGGACTCGCGCGCAGGAGCGCAGGACTCGCCCGCGCGAACGTGGGACTCGCCCGCAGGAGCGTGGAACTCGCGCGCGCCGCGAGTCCCACGTTCCGGGGCGCGAGTCCCACGTTCCGGGGCGCGAGTTCTGCACTCGGGACTATCGCCGGGGCGGGGCGCCGGCCTCACGGAGGCGCACACCGCTGGCCCGCGGTGGGGTCTCAGGCGCTGGGCGTCAACCGCGCGGCCAGGGAGATCATCCGGTCCACCGCGTCGCCGCCCTTGGCGTCGTAGCAGCCGGACAGGCCCTTGTAGATCAGCGGGATCAGCGGGTTGATCCGCAGGCCGTACTTGGTCGCCGCGCGCATGACCTTCGGGTTGCCGATCGCCTTCGCGAAGACGTTGCCCAGCCGGTAGTAGCCGCCCATCAGCTCCTTCAGCGCGAGCGGGTACCCCCGCAGCGCGCGCTCCCGCGACGAACCCTCGGGCCGGGCCAGCGCCTGCACCACGAACTCCGCCGCGAGCTGCGCCGACTCCATCGCCGCCGAGATGCCCTCGCCGTTGAACGGGCTCACCATGCCGCCCGCGTCGCCGAGCAGCAACAAACCGTCGCGGTAGTGCGGGGTGCGGTTGAAGCCCATCGGCAGGCCGGCGCCGCCGATCCGGCCGATCGCGTTCTCCTCGCGGTAGCCCCACTCCTCCGGCGTCGAGTCGAGCCACTGCCGCATCAGCGCGCGGTAGTCCGTGTTCCGGAACGACTTCGACGTGGACAGCATCCCCAGCCCGACGTTCACCGTGCCGTCGCCGAGCGGGAACGCCCAGCCGTAGCCGGGCAGCAGCTGCGGGTTGCGCGGGTCCTTGCGGTCCCACAGCTCCAGGTGGCCCTCGATGAACTCATCGTCGTGCCGCGGGCTCCGGTAGTACCGGCGCACGGCGACACCCATCGGGCGCTTCTCGTCGGTCTCGATGCCGATCGACCGGGCCAGCCGCGCGGACACGCCGTCACACGCCAGCACCAGCGGCGCGTGGTAGCGGACCGGGGTCTTCTCGGGCCCCTGCTTGCCCTCCACGCCGATGACGCGCCCGGTGCGCTCGTCGGTGATCGCGCCGGTCACGGTGGTCCGCTCCAGCAGCCGGGCGCCGGCCTTGACCGCGGTCTTGGCCAGCAGGTCGTCGAAGTCCTGGCGGGTGCGCGAGACGCCGTAGGGCGGGTAGCTGGTCAGCTCCGGCCAGTCCAGCTCCAGCGTCAGCTCCGCGGTGAGGATCCGCAGGCCGCGGCTGTGCACCCAGCCGGCCTCCCGGCTGGTGTCGATGCCCAGGTCGATGAGCTGCTTGACGCCGCGCGGGGTGAGGCCGTCGCCGCACACCTTCTCGCGCGGGAACTCGGTCTTCTCCAGCACCAGGACGTCGATCCCGGCGCGCGCCAGGTACGTCGCGACGGTGGATCCGGCCGGGCCCGCGCCGACGACGATTACCTGAGCGTCCTGGGTCATGCCTCGGAGTTTACGGAAGGCTTCACGGCACGATGGATCGCGACGACGCCGAACGTCAGGTTCAGCCACTCCACCTTCGTCCAGCCCGCGCTCGCGATGATCTGCGCCAGGGTGCGCTGGTCGTGCCAGGCGGCCATGGATTCGGCCAGGTAGGAGTAGGCCTCGGGGTTGGTCGAGGAGAACCGGCCGAGCAGGGTCATGGCCCGCAGGATGAACCGCTTGTAGACGAACCGGATCGGCGGGAACGTGGGCGTCGACACCTCGCAGATGACCAGCCGCCCGCCCGGCTTGACCACGCGCGCGATCTCTTCGAGCGCGGCCTTCGTGTCGACGAAGTTGCGGATGCCGAAGCTGATCGTCGCGGCGTCGAAGCTGCCGTCGGCGAAGGGCAGGTGCAGCGCGTCGGCGGCGACCATCGGGACGCGGCGGTGCTTGCCGCTGCGGAGCATGCCGAGCGAGAAGTCCGCGGCCAGGCACCACGCGCCGCCGCGCGCGTACTCGGCGGTGGACACCCCGGTGCCGGCGGCGGGGTCGAGCACCTTCTCCCCGCGGCTGGCGTCCAGGACGCGGGACGTCGTCGTGCGCCATCGGCGGTCGAACCCGAACGTCATGACCGAGTTCGCCCGGTCGTAGCCCTCCGAGACGCCGTCGAACATGGCGGCGACCTCGTGCGGATCTTTGTCGAGGCTCGCACGTGACATGTCAGGAGCGTAAAGCAGATAACATGCCGCGCACGCTCGCGGGCCAGGCGAACTCCTCCGCCCGGGCGCGGGAAGCCGCACGTCGCAGGTCCTCCGGGTGCTCCAGCAGGCCGGTCACGGCGCTCGCGAAGGCCCGCGGCACGTCCGGCACCGCGGCCCCGCAGCCGGGCCGGACGATCTCCCGCAGCGCCGAGGACCGCGACACCACCACCGGCGTCCCCGACGCCAGCGCCTCCAGTGCCGCGAGCCCGAACGTCTCGTGCGGGCCGGGGGCGAGCGAGACGTCCGCGCTGGCCAGCAGCCGCGCCACCGCGGTCCGGTCGGACACGAACCCGAGGAACGTGACCGGCAGCCCGCGCGCCCGCCGCTCCAGCGCCCGCCGCCGCGGCCCGTCCCCGGCGATCACCAGCCGCACCCGGTCGCCGGACTCGGTCAGCTCGGCGACGGTGTCCACACTGCGCTCGACGTGCTTCTCCGGCGACAGCCGTCCACAGTGGACAAGCAACGCGTCGGCGCCGGAGGCCAGCTCGGCACGCAGCCCGGCGTCGTGGTACCGCGGCTGGAAGGCGGCCAGATCGACGCCCAGCGGGACCTGCCGGACGTTGGCGACGCCGATCCGGTCGAACTCCTCGCGCGCGAACGACGTGGTGCAGACGACCGTGTCGTAGTTGCCCGCCATCCGCCGGTTGGCGGCGTCGGCGACCCGGCGGGCCAGCGGTCCGGGCACGAGGAACTGCTCCAGCAGCCGGTCCAGCCGCTCGTGCGAGATCACCACGCTGGGCACGTCGTGCCGGTGCGCCCACACCCCCATCCCGCGCAGGGTCAGCCGGTCCGACACCTCCAACCGGTCCGGGCGCAGCGCCGACAGCAACGCGCGCACCCGGTACGGGTCGACCGCTCGGTATCCGCCGGTGCCGGGGATCTTCGGCGCGGGCAGGCTGATCCGGCGCACGCCCGTGGACAGCTGCTCCTCGGCGTGCCGGGGTCCCGGCACGACCAGCGTCACGCGGTGACCACTCGCCACGTACCCGGCGCCCAGGTGGTGCAGCGCGGTGCGCAGACCACCGGAGCGCGGCCCGTAGAAGTTCGCCAGCTGGACGATGTGCATGGCATCAGGCGGCTCGCGCGACGCGGCCGGTGACCACCTCGTAGTGCCGCACCAGCTCCGCGCACACCGCCGGCCAGGTCCGGCCCAGCACAACCTTGCGGGCCTTGGTTCCCAGCCGCTCGCGCAGCGCCGGGTCACGCAGGTCACGCACGCGCCGCACCAGTTCCTCGGCGAACCCGGCCGGGTCCGGCGGCAGCAGGTAGCCGGTGCGGCCGGGCAGGACCAGGTCGCGCGGACCGCCCGCGTCCGGCGCCAGCACCGGCAGCCCGGAGGCCATCGCCTCCTGCACCGCCTGGCAGAACGTCTCGTGCGGTCCGGTGTGGACGAACACGTCGAGGCTCGCGTAGGCCGCGGACAGCTCCTCGCCGTAGCGGGCGCCGAGGAAAGCGGCGCCGGGCAGGCGTTCGGCCAGCTCCTCGCGGTCCGGCCCGTCGCCGACGACCACCAGCCGCACGCCGTCCACGCCGGCCAGCGCGGCGAGCCTGCCGACCTCCTTCTCCGGCGCCAGCCGCCCGACGAACCCCACCAGCAGCTCGCCCTGGCGGGCGAGCCGGGCGCGCAGCTCCGCGTCGGCGTGCGCGGGCGAGAAGCGCTCGACGTCCACGCCCCGGCCCCAGCGGTGCACGCGGGGCACGCCGTGCGCGCGCAGGTCGTCCACGGACTGGGTGGACGGCGCCAGCGTCCGGTCGGCCTTCGAGTGCAGCCGCCGCACCCACCGCCACGCCGCCCGCGCGCCCAGGCCGAGCCCGTACGCGGTGGCGAACCCGGCGATGTCGGTCTGGAACACCGCGATCGCGGGCACCCGCAGGCGCCGGGCCGCGGCCAGCCCACGCGCGCCGACCACGAACGGCGAGGCCAGGTGCACCACGTCCGGCCCGAACGCGGTGAGCGCGGTCAGCACCGTACGGGTGGGCAGGCCGATCGGCAGCGAGTTGACCACCGGCAGGTCCAGCGCGGGGATCCGCACCACCGGCGCGCCCCGGTAGTGCGTGGGCCCGGTGAGGCCGGGCGCGACCACCATCACGTCGTGGCCGGTGCCGGTGAGGTGCTCGATGACCCGCAGCACGGAGTTGGTCACGCCGTTCACCTGCGGAAGGAAGCTTTCGGTGACGATGGCGACGCGCACGATGCCACCGTGGCAGCCGGTCCGGTTCGGGCGGAAAAGCCCGCGTGACGAGGGAACCAACGGTGCCCGAACTTCACGAAGCTTTCTCCGCTTCACCTGGGTGTCGCGTCCCGGACACTTGGTGCCGCCACACTCGGCTGGCGTGACCCTCCTCTCCGCCCGCCCACCC